>DAIPYB010000419.1:0-3212 GCA_036782955.1 Pseudoxanthobacter sp.
CCCGTCACTATCGCCAGCACCAGCGCGGCGAAGAGACCTCCACCAACTCCATCGCGTCGATCTTCGCGTGGACCCGCGGTCTCGCCCATCGCGCCGAGCTCGACGGCAATGCCGACCTGAAGCGGTTCGCCGACACGCTGGAAGCCGTGTGCGTGGAGACCGTGGAGTCGGGCTTCATGACCAAGGATCTTGCCCTGCTCGTGGGTGATTCCCAGGGCTGGCTGTCCACCACGGGCTTCCTCGACAAGATCGCCGAGAACCTCGAAATCAAGATGGCCAACTGGTAATCGCGCGGTCCCGCCGGCCCTGCCGGCGCGCGTGACTGAAACAGGAACGGCCGGCCCGGATTGTCCGGGCCGGCCGTTTGCTTTTCGCAAGCATGTGTCTCTGGCCGGGAGCGGCCGCGCGGGATAGGCCCTCCCGCGGGTTCAGCCCTGTCCGTCGGCCCCGGCCATCTCCTGCTTCATGTCGGAGGCCAGCCGGCGGATGCGTGCGGCCAGTTCCGGGTGGCGTTCCATCAGCGAGGCAAGGTCGCGCGGGGGCATAACCAGCATGCGCACCCGCGTCATCGCACGCACCGCCTCCGGCGCGCTCGGCCCGCCGAAGGGCAGCGGCCCGCCAAAGGCATCGCCGTCACCGAGGTGGATTCGCCCGCCGTTGTGGCCGCACTCCACGTCGCCGGTGGCAATGACATAGAGGCCCGAAGCATCGTCGCCGATGCGCAGCACCAGATTGCCGGCGTCATAGGTCTGCGCCCGCACCACGGACAGCACCTCCGCCAGCGCCGGCGCCTCCAGATCGGCGAACAGCGGAATGCGCGCCAGCGTCGCCCAGTTCACCACGAAGCCGCGGCGGCGGATCACTTCGGCGAACGAGGTCGCCACCACCGCGACCGGCAGCGCCAGCACGATCAGCCCCATGATCATGGTGACGCCGCCGATCATCCGGCCGGCCGGCGTGGAGGGGATCATGTCGCCGTAGCCGACGGTGGTGACCGTTTCCATCGCCCACCACATCGCCAGCGGGATCGAGCCGAAGAACTGCGGCTGCACCGGCCCCTCGATCTCGTACATGACCGTGGCGGAAACCGTGACCACCGACATCAGCACGACGAGGCAGGCCAGCAGGGTCTGGCGCTCCCCGACGATTGCCTCCGCCAGTGCCATGATGCCGGTTGAGTAGCGCAGCAGCTTGAGGAAGCGCAGCAGGCGCAGCATGGCGAAGGCGCGCAGGTCGATATGCAGCAGGTGCACGAGGATGAACGGCAGCACGGCGATGAGATCGATCACGCCGGAAAAGCTGAGGATATAGTCGAAGCGCGCGCGAAGCGCGCTCATGCCCTTGCGGCGGGGGTCCTCCACCGCCACCCAGATGCGCAGGATATATTCCAGCGTGAAGACCACGAAAATGACGATCGAGCCGACGAACACCAGCGGCCCCCACTCCGGCAGGAAATGGCGGTCCGTCACCATGATCGCGGTAAACACGCTGACGCAGATCAGCGTTATGAGCAGATAGTGGACGAACTTGCCGATACGATCGCGGCTGTCGTCCCCCTCCAGAATCTCGTAGAATCTCCGTCGGCTGAACCGCGCCGGCGCAATGCGCTGCCCTTCGGACACCACGGCCCCCTGTATAAGCTGATATCCCGGCGACAGCGGCCGGAAAGCGGCCGCGGGTTAGCCGTCTCCAGACCCGGCGGCAGTGTGTTGCCGCCGGGCCGCCAGCGTCAAGGCGGATGACGGCGTCCATTTGCCCACACCGCCCTGCGGCTGCCGGCTTGCGCAAACCTCAACGCCACGTCCTAATGCAGTTTGCCGGTCGGGGCTTCTCTGCCCGCTTGCCCGCCCCTGCCCGCGCAATGCAGAGGACCAGCCTGCCCATGTCCGCCCCCACCAGCGAGCCTGCCCGCGGCGCGCGTGCCGCCGTTCTGCCGATTCTGGAGCGTCTGGTGTCGTTCGACACCACCAGCCGCAATTCCAATCTGGCGCTGATCGCCTGGGTGGAAGGCGAACTGGCCCGCCATGGCATTCCCTCGCGCCGCGTCTATGACCCCTCCGGCGAGAAGGCCAACCTGTGGGCCAGCGTCGGGCCGGCGGAAGAACGCGGCTACATCCTCTCCGGCCACACCGACGTGGTACCCGTGGATGGGCAGGACTGGACGAGCCCGCCCTTTACCCTGACCGCGGATGGCAACCGGGTAATCGCGCGCGGCACCTCCGACATGAAGAGCTTTCTGGCCTGCTGCCTTGCCGCCGTGCCGGCGATGAAGGCCGCCGGCCTGAAGCGGCCGCTCCACCTCGCCTTTTCCTATGACGAGGAGGTCGGCTGCACCGGCGTGCGCGGGCTGATCGACGAGTTGAAGCAGGAAGCCGTGCGTCCGCTGGCCTGCTTCGTCGGCGAGCCGACCGAGATGCAGGTGGTGGTGGCCCACAAATCCAAGCGCAGCTACCGCGCCGTGGTCACCGGGCACGCCTGCCATTCATCGCTCGCCCCGGAAGGCGTGAACGCGGTGGAATATCTCGCCCGGCTGGTCGTCTTCATCCGCGATCTCGGCCAGCAGATGGCCGGGGAAGACCGCGACCCGATGTACGACGTGCCGGTTTCCACCACCCACACCGGGGTGTTCGAGGGCGGCACCGCCGTCAACATCGTGCCGGACAAGGCGAGCGCGGTGTTCGAATTCCGCCTGCTGCCGCACATCGACAGCGATGCGGTGTTTGCCGCCATCGAAACCCATGCCCGCACGGTGCTGGAGCCGGAGATGCAGGCCATCGCGCCGCACACAGGCATTCGCTTCGAATATGTCTCCGGCATTCCCGGTCTCGATACCGCCGTCGATGCGGAAGTGACGCAGCTTGCCATGCGCCTTGCCGGCCGCAACGATCTGGCCAAGGTCGCCTACGGCACTGAGGCCGGCCTGTTTGCCGGCATCGATATTCCGACCGTTGTGGTCGGGCCGGGTTCCATCGAACAGGCGCACAAACCGGATGAGTTCATCGCCGTGTCGGAACTCGACCGCTGCATGGCCTTTCTGGAGCGCCTCATCGCCCATTGTGCGGCCTGAACCCGGGCTTTCCGCAAAAGCGTGGGGGCGGCATCGCCCGGGCATTGCAATCGATGGCGCTTGGGCATAAGGATTTTCACATGAAAACAGTCCGCATGATCCGCACGAACTGGTGGTGGCGCGTCCTCTAAGGGCGGGCTTGCCT
>DAIPYB010000420.1:0-3211 GCA_036782955.1 Pseudoxanthobacter sp.
GCGGCGCGGCCCCCCATGGCGGCGGTGCGTTCTCCGGCAAGGATCCGACCAAGGTCGACCGTTCGGCCGCCTATGCCGCCCGCTACCTGGCGAAGAACGTGGTTGCCGCCGGTCTGGCCGACCGCTGCACCATCCAGATCGCCTACGCCATCGGCGTGTCGCAGCCGCTGGCGGTCTATGTCGATCTGCACGGCACCGGCATCGTGCCGGAGGCTGCCATTGAGAAGGCCGCCCGCGAGGTGATGGATCTGTCGCCGCGCGGCATCCGCCAGCATCTGCAGCTGAATCGCCCGATCTATGCCCGCACCTCCGCCTACGGCCACTTCGGCCGCAAGCCGGAAGCGGATGGCGGCTTCTCCTGGGAGAACACCGATCTGGCCGAGGCGCTGAAGAAGGCTGTTGCCTGATCGCGCGGCCGCAAGGCAAGCGACCTGTTTCTGACGGCGCGGCCCCGGCCGCGCCGTTTTCATTGGCGGCGTTTTCCGCTATCGGGAGGTCCGCGCCCCGGCACCCGGTCGCGGACGCCTTTCTCCATCGGCCGGCATCCGCCCCTTTTCCAACCGGGCCGACCGGCACCGATCTGCGCAGAGTTGCCCGATGAGCGAAGAAGACCACCCCCGCCGCAACGCCTTTTTCGGCCGGCGACAGGGCCGTCCCCTGCGCGAGCATCAGGCCGACCTGACCGAAGCCCTGCTTCCGCGCCTGATGGTGCCGACCGGCGAGACCGCGCCGGCGGATATCGGCATGCTGTTTCCGCGGCCGGTTGAAGCAGTGTGGCTGGAAATCGGCTTCGGCGGCGGCGAGCATCTCATCCATCAGGCGCTGGCGAACCCGGCAACCGGCTTCATCGGCTGCGAGCCGTTCGTGAACGGCATGGCCAAGGCCCTGGCTTCCATCGAGCGCGAGGGCATCGACACCATCCGGCTCTATAACCGCGATGCCGGCGAAGTTATCGACTGGCTGCCGGCGGCAAGCCTCGACCGGGTCTACCTGCTCTATCCCGACCCGTGGCCGAAGAAGCGCCACTGGAAGCGGCGTTTCATTTCCGCCGACATGCTGACCCGCCTCGCCCGCGCCATGAAGAGCGGCGCCGAACTGCGCTTTGCCAGCGATATCGATACCTATGTGGACTGGACGCTGAACCACGTTCACGCCCATCCCGACTTTGCCTGGACGGCAGAGACCGCGGCCGACTGGAAAACGCCGTGGGCGGGCTGGCCGGGCACCCGCTACGAGGCCAAGGCAATCCGCGAGGGCCGCCCGCCGGCCTATCTCACTTTCCGCCGGCTCTGAACCCGCTCAGGCCGCCGCAGCAAAAGCGGCCGACAGGCGGCGGAAGGCCAGCGCCTCGGCCAGATGATCGCGGCCGACGGTCTCGGCACCGGCCAGATCGGCAATTGTGCGGGCCACCTTCAGCACCCGATGATAGCCGCGGGCCGACAGGCCGAAGCTCTCGGCCGCAGCCGTCAGCAACGCCCGGCCGGCGGCATCCGGCGCGGCCACGGTTTCCACCAGCGCCGGACTGAGGGCGGCGTTGAGACGAACATCGGCTCCCATGGCCTCATAGCGCACAACCGCCCGGCGGCGGGCGGCGGCGACACGCGCCGCCACCTCGGCCGAGCCCTCCGCCGGCGGCGGCAGGGCGAGATCAGCCGCACTGACGGCCGCGACCTCCACCCTGAGATCGATGCGGTCCAGAAGCGGCCCGGAGACGCGGGCCTGATAGTCGGCTGCGCAGCGAGGGCCGCGCCGGCAGGTGTGGCCGGGTTCGCCGGCATGGCCGCAGCGGCAGGGGTTCATGGCCGCGACAAGCTGTACCCGCGCCGGATAGGCAACGCGGTGATTGGCCCGCGCGATCACGGCCTCCCCGCTTTCCAGCGGCTGGCGCAGGGCATCCAGCACCTGCGGCTGAAACTCCGGCAGCTCATCCAGAAACAGCACGCCGTTATGCGCCAGCGAAACCTCGCCCGGCCGCGCGCGCACGCCACCGCCCACCAGCGCCGCCATGGATGCGGAGTGATGCGGTGCGCGGAACGGGCGGCGGTCGCTGAGACGGCCATCGGGCAACTGCCCGGCGACCGAATGGATCATCGACACTTCCAGAAGCTCGCGCGCCGAAAGCGCCGGCAGCACCGAAGGCAGCCGCTGGGCCAGCATCGACTTGCCGGCCCCCGGCGGCCCGATGAACATCAGGTTGTGACCGCCGGCAGCGGCGATCTCCAGCGCGCGCTTGGCCGTCTCCTGTCCCTTCACGTCCTTCAGGTCGGCCAGCGGCGCACCACCCTCGCGCATGCGCGGTTCCGGGCGGGCGAGAAGCTGCGTGCCGCGGAAATGATTGACGAGGGCGATCAGGCTCGGCGGCGCGATCACCGGCACCGCTTCCCCCGCCCATGCCGCCTCCGGCCCGCATGCCGCCGGGCAGATCAGCCCGCGCCCCGCCGCATGTGCCCCGACAGCCGCCGGCAGTGCGCCGGCGACCGGCGCAATGGTGCCGTCGAGCGCCAGTTCGCCCAGCACCATCCATTCCGCCAGCGCCTCGCCGGGCAGGACGCCCATGGCGGCCAGCAGGCAGAGGGCAATGGGCAGGTCGTAATGACTGCCCTCCTTCGGCAGGTCGGCGGGTGCCAGATTGACGGTGATGCGCCGGGCAGGCAGCGACAGGCCGGAGGCCAGCAACGCCGCCCGGACACGCTCGCGGCTCTCGCCCACGGCCTTGTCGGCCAGCCCGACAATGGTAAAGGCCACCGCCCCCGGACCGATCTGCACCTGCACATCGACCGGCACCGCCTCGATGCCCTGAAAGGCCATCGTCGTTACATGGCTGACCATCCCGCTTCCCCCACCCCGCAATCTCTTGCAACCATAAGTGCAGGCCATCTCTTTGACAAGAACATAAAAGGAACAGGACGAGAGGCATATCAATCATGCGGGATGGAATTAAATTCTCATTCGCAGCGGAAATTTGCCGACCGAATGCTCACGGCAGATTGCAGCCACCGATATGCACGGCGGCCCGGGCCAACGGGCAGAAGACGGAGGGGAATGCCATTTCTCCGCCGGCTGCGTACCGACGCGTCCGCGGGGGCCGTGACGCTCCGCTCCTCCGCGTCATCGCCCGGCGGCCGGCGCAAGGAACACAATTCCGCCAGCGGCGTCGAGGGCGATTGCCGGTTGGCGAAAGCCATGCCGGGCCCGAGGGCAGAAACGCAAG
>DAIPYB010000421.1:0-3209 GCA_036782955.1 Pseudoxanthobacter sp.
GGTTGACCGTGAAGTGGCGGCCGACCTCGCGCAGCAGCGGGATGTATTTCAGCTCGTCCAGCCAGTCGGCGTTGTTGGCCATCGCGGCGTCCGTGGGGCCGTCGCCATAGGTCAGGAAGCGCTCGAAGGCCCGGCGGATGCCGACGATGTTCTCGTCGATCTGCTCGTTGGTCAGCATCTTGCGGGCCTCGTCCTTGCCGGACGGGTCGCCGATCTTGGTGGTGCCGCCGCCCATGAGCGTTATCGGCCGGTGGCCGGTGCGCTGGGCAACGCGCAGCATCATGATCGAAATCAGATGGCCGACGTGCAGGCTGGAGCCCGTGGCATCGAAGCCGATATAGGCGGTGACGGGACCTGCGGCGGCCTTGGCATCGAGACCTTCAAGGTCCGAGCACTGGTGGATATAGCCTCGTTCGGCGAGCGTGTTCAGAAACTCGGACTTATATGTCGCCATGCCTGCAGACCCCGGTTCAACCCGATCCTGTGCCTCCGTCCGCTCATGCGTGCTGCGCTGCGTGCGGCCGGGGGCGCGTGGCGGGTCTATAGCCTTTCTCGCCGCCTTTCGCCATCTTGTCGGGATGCCAGGCAGGCATTCGCCGGCCGGGCGGCAGTGCCGCGTAAAGGCATTGCGGTCATAATGACAACGCCGGGTCCGCCGGCGGCAGCACCAACCCGAGAGGCCCGCCATGAGCACCACCATCGCCCGACCCATGCGCGCCATCGGCCTGATGAGCGGCACCTCGATGGACGGTGTCGATCTGGCTCTGGTCGATACCGACGGCGAAAGCGCGGTCCATGCCGTTACCGCGGCGTTCCGCCCCTATCACCCGGACGAGCGGGCCGTGCTGCGCCGTGCGCTGCAGGAGGCCGCGGGCGTGTCGGACCGTGCCGAGCGCACGCCGGCGATGGCGGAGGCGGAGGCCGTGGTAACGCGCGCCCATATCGCCGCGGTGACGGATTTCATGGGCGCACGGCGGATGAGCCCGCAGGACGTGGCGGTCATCGGCTTTCACGGCCAGACCGTGTTCCACGCGCCGCGCAAGGGGCTGACGGTGCAGATCGGAGACGGGCAGGCGCTGGCGGATGCCGCCGGCGTGCCCGTTGTGTTCGACATGCGCGCGGCCGACATGGCCGCGGGCGGCGAGGGCGCGCCGCTGGTGCCGGTCTATCACCGTGCGCTGGCCGCGCAGGCCGGGCTGGCCCTGCCGGTGGCCATTCTCAACATCGGCGGCGTCTCGAACCTCACCTATATCGGCCGCGACGGCAGCCTTCTGGCCTTCGATACCGGCCCCGGGAACGCGCTGCTCGATGATCTGGTGCGGGAGCGGACGGGGGCCGCCATGGATGACGGCGGCCGGCTGGCGGCGGCCGGGCAGGTCAGCGACGCCGCGCTGGGTGCGCTGATATCTCATCCATTCTTTCAAAAGAAGCCGCCGAAGTCTCTGGATAGAAACAGCTTCTGCCGCAATGCCGTCAATGAGCTTTCCACCGAGGATGCGGCCGCGACGCTGACGATCTTTACCGCGGCGGCCGTCGCGGCCGGTCTCAAGCATGTGCCGGAGGCGCCCCGGCGGCTGGTGGTGTGCGGCGGCGGCACGCGCAATCCCACGCTGATGGCCGCCCTGAAGGCATTGACGCGCGTTGAGGTGGTGCCTGCGGAGGCTCTCGGCTGGTCGTCCGATGCGCTGGAGGCCGAGGCGTTCGCCTACCTTGCGGTGCGTTCGTGGCGGGGATTGCCGCTGACCTTTCCGGGCACCACGGGCGTGTTGCAGCCGATGACCGGCGGCGTTCTGGTGCGCCCGCACGTGCCGGCTGCTCAGGCGTAAGCAGAAGCTTCCTGAGAAATAACGCAAACGGGCGCCCGCAGGCGCCCGTTTTCATTTCATTTTTCCGGCCTTGGATCAGGCCGTGAGGGCTGCCAGGCGGCGATCCAGATATTCGGAACACTCGTCGATCAGCACCTCGGTGTGATCCTCGAAGAAGTGGTTGGCACCGGGCACGACCTTCTGGTCGATGACGATGCCGCGCTGGGTCTTCAGCTTGTCCACCAGCAACTGCACGTCCTTCAGCGGCGCCACCTTGTCCATGTCGCCGTTGATAATGAGGCCGGAGGCCGGGCAGGGTGCGAGGAACGAGAAATCATAGAGATTCGCCGGCGGCGCGATGGAGATGAAGCCTTCCACCTCCGGCCGGCGCATCAGAAGCTGCATGCCGATCCACGCGCCGAACGAGACGCCGGCGATCCAGCAGAAACGGGCATCGGGATGCACCGTCTGTGCCCAGTCGAGCGCGGCGGCGGCATCGGAAAGCTCGCCCTGCCCGTGATCGAACGAGCCCTGACTGCGGCCGACGCCGCGAAAATTGAACCGCAGCACGGCGAAGCCGCGTTTGGCGAACATGTAGAACAACTGATAGACGATCTGATTGTTCATGGTGCCCCCGAACTGCGGATGGGGGTGCAGAACCAGAGCAATCGGGGCGTTGCGCTTCTTGGCCGGCTGGAAGCGGCCTTCGATGCGTCCGGCCGGGCCGTTGAAAATGACCTCGGGCATGGGCGTCAACGATCTCCTTCGCGGGATTCGCAGCCGGTCCTGCTTCGGAATGCCTGCTGGCACATCCGGCCGTGAACGGGGGCAGAATCGGCTTCCGTCTGGTTGTGTCCGGCGCCGCTCCCGCCGTCGCGTCTTTGGAGGCGCAGGACACGGAGCGGCATCTGGCGGCAACCCATGGCATAGAATCGCCTGCGATTTCCACGAAAAAAGAAGGCCTTATGCGCGAAAGCGCGGTCGGGGCCGCCTTTATGGCGCGAAGGCAGCCCTGAGAATCGCCTTCTCGGCGGCACCGGGCGCGCCAAGGAAGCGGTCGCGGCCGCTCTCGCGCAGAAGCGCCCATGCCGCGCTGCCGTCCCCCGTGGCGAGGATTCGAAGCTGGTTGTCGCCGCAGTCGTGCTGTTTGCAGGCATCGTAGACGACAAAGCCGCCCGGCGGCTTCAGCACCGCCCGCGAAGGGCCGCCGACGAACGGCCCGCCACGGGGAATTGCCCGCGCCCACGGCGGAATGCGCTTGCCGGTGAGAAGCCCGGTCAGCGTGTTCTTCAGGTCCGGGCTGTTGGCCAGAGCATCGAAGAGATAGGGCTGCGTCGTGCTCTCGGGAGCAAGAACGACCTGTCCTGCCCGGGCAGGTGCCGGCACGCCGGCCGCCAGCAGGCC
>DAIPYB010000422.1:0-1142 GCA_036782955.1 Pseudoxanthobacter sp.
TGATCGACATGACGCCGGAGACGATGGCCCGTCTCTTCCGCGACTGCCCGACCATTGCCGGCGTCAAGGATGCCACGGCCAATCTGGCGCGTGTCAGCCTGCAGCGGGCGGCCTGCGGGCCGGAGTTCGTGCAGCTTTCCGGCGAGGATGCCACCGCGCTCGGCTTCAATGCCCACGGTGGCGTCGGCTGCATCTCGGTCACGGCCAACGTGGCGCCGCGCCTGGTGTCGGAATTCCAGGCGGCGACGCTGGCCGGCGATTATGCCCGTGCGCTCGTCTATCAGGACAAGCTGATGCCGCTGCACCGGGCTCTGTTCCTGGAGCCGAACCCGACCGGGGCGAAGTATGCGCTGTCGCTGCTGGGCAAGGTGGGCAACGAACTGCGCCTGCCGCTGGTACCGGTGAGCGAGGCCACGCAGGTGGAAATCCGCGCGGCCATGGAGCATGCCGGCCTCATTTGAGCCGGCCCTCCGCCAGAGGCGGAAGGCAAGCGGGGCGCTGGACTTGGAGGTCCGGCGTTCCTATCTCTGGCGCGCGCGGCCGGGCATCCCGTTCGCCGCGCCGTCAGAAGATGACCGGATGACAGGCCTCCGTTCCGGATCAGGCCGGCACCCGGCCACAAGGAGAAGACTGCCATGGCTGCCCCGCGCGCGAGCGCCCCGGCGAAGTCGCTGGTCGCGGACAACCGCAAGGCGCGGTTCAACTATGAGATTATCGATACGCTGGAAGCCGGTGTCGAACTGCACGGCAGCGAGGTGAAGTCGCTGCGCACCGGAAAGGCAAATATCGCCGATTCCTATGCAGCCGAATATGACGGCGACCTGATCCTCTACAACGCCTATATTCCTGAATATCTTCAGGCCAATCAGTTCAACCACGAAACACGCCGGCCGCGCCGTCTGCTGCTGCACCGGCGTGAGATTCACAAGCTGGCGATCGCCGTGCAGCGCGAGGGCATGACCCTCATTCCGCTCAAGCTCTATTTCAACGACAAGGGCCGGGCGAAGGTGGAACTGGCGCTGGGCCGTGGCAAGAAGCTGCACGACAAGCGCGAGACCGAGAAGGAGCGGACATGGAACCGCGAAAAGGCGCGCCTGCTACGTGATCGCGGTTGAGACATTTTCGGTACAATAACCGAACAA
>DAIPYB010000422.1:1242-3196 GCA_036782955.1 Pseudoxanthobacter sp.
ACAATAACCGAACAAAGGCGCCCGCTTCCGGCGCCTTTTTCATGTCCGGTCTCAGGCGAACGCCGGCACCTCGTGGCGCCATGGCAGGTCGCAGCCGCGCCGGCCGCAGACGATGGCGGCGACCGAGATGGCATCGTCGGTGAGGGTGGCGATATCCGACAGCGTCAGCGCGTCGAGCCGGGCGTGGCTGATGAGGCCGCGGCGGTCCAGCCCGGCCAGCAGCCCGGCCATGAAGGCATCGCCGGCACCGACCGTGTCCTTGACCGCAACCCGGTGTCCGGGGCGTTGCGCTACGGCCTCGCGGCAAACGGCAAGGGCGCCGTCCGCCCCCAGCGTGACGATGGCCAGCGCCGCGCCGGCCGAAATCCATCCCTCCGCCACCTCCAGCGCGGTGCGGCCGGGAGCATACCAGCCGAGGTCCTCTTCGCTTGCCTTGACGATGGCGGCGCGGGCGATGAGCCGGGTCAGCCGTGCGCGGTAGGCGGCAGCATCGGTGATGAGGCTGGGGCGGATATTGAGATCCAGTGATATCAGCCGGTTATCGGCTTCTCTTGTGACCAGTTCTTCAAGACGGCCCGCGACCGGCTCGGTGGCGAGAACGAAGGAGCCGGTGTGCAGCAGGCTGACGTCGGGGCCGAGGGGCGGCGCGGCGGCGGGATCGAAGAGACGGCCAGCGGTGCCTTCGTCCAGCAGCGTGAAGGCGGGAGCGGGACCGGTGTTGTCGACGAAGGCCATGGTGCCGGGGCGTTCGGACGGCAGCGTCCAGCGCAGGTCCGCGCCGGCCTCGCCGAGCGCGGTCGTGAAGACGCGGCCGAAGCCGTCCCCGGGCACGCTCCAGAGGAAGCCGCTGGCGCGGCCGAGGCGCGCCAGCCCCAGCGCGACGTTATAAAGCGAACCGCCCGGCACCGGCCGGAACACCGTCGCGCCGTCGGCGGCGGTCTCGGCGAAAAAATCGGTTACGGTTTCGCCGCTGGTCACGATCATGGCTGAAGCCTCGGTTCCCCGGCCGGGATTCGCGGCCGCGCCGGCAGATTAGTGGCTGGCCGGCGCCGGGCAAAGCCATGGCGGTGGCGTGCCGGGCAGGGCTGTGGCAACTGAGAGCGCGGCAGCGAAGGGGATTCGTCATGACAGGAACGGCGCGCGGTGCGCAGGACGAGGCGGCGCAGGGGCCGGACCCGCTGGGTCTGCGGCCACGGGTGCTTTACCGCGACCCGGCGGTGATCGTGCTCGACAAGCCCGCCGGCATTGCCGTTCACAAGGGGCCGAAGGGCGGGCTGGTGCTGGAGGATGGCTTCGATGCCCTGTGCTTCGGCGCGCCGGCGCTGCCGCAGCTTGCCCACCGTCTCGACAAGGAAACATCCGGCTGCCTCGTGCTGGGCCGCACGGCGAAATCGATTGCCGCGCTCGGGCGGCTTTTCGCCGGCCGGGGCGTGGAAAAAGCCTATTGGGCGGTGGTGGAGGGCGGCCCCGAAGGCGAGGAGGGGCTGATCGAGGCGCCACTGCGCAAGCGCGATGCGCAGCGGGGCTGGTGGATGGTGGTGGATGCCGAGAAAGGACAGCCTTCGTCCACGCGCTGGCGCGTGCTTGGGCGCGGCGGCGGCTTCAGCTGGCTGGAAATGACGCCCATCACCGGCCGCACGCATCAGCTGCGCATTCATTCCGCCCACATGGGTTTTCCGATTCTGGGCGATTCCATCTATGGCCGCGCGCCGCGCGTCGGGGCCCGGCTGCATCTCCATGCCCGCCATATCGCGTTCACGCTCGATGGCCGCCGGGTGGACGTGCATGCGCCGGTGCCGCTGCATATGCAGGCGGCACTGTCGCTGACCGGCTGGATGCCGGAGGCGTGAGACAATCTGCCCAACGCGGGCCTCGGGCCCGCGGTCAGCGTTCCGGCGACGGGGCGGGCGCTGCGGCCATTCCGTCGTCTTCCTTCGGAGGAGGCCATACCAGC
>DAIPYB010000423.1:0-3193 GCA_036782955.1 Pseudoxanthobacter sp.
CTCCGATGCCCCGGCGGAAGGTGCGCCGACATTGCAGTGATTGTTGTCGATTTTCGTGCCGGAAACAATAACGCCCAGTTGGTTCAGGATAGGCGCGCCGACCTCGATACAGGCCTGCGAAGCGCTGTCGATCTTGTTGTCGACGACAGCCGTATCGCTGTCGAAGACGCGAATGCCAACCTTCACATTTCGGAATGTGTTGTCTTTCAGTGTGTTGTGATCCGCGTAATCACGGAAGTAACCGGGCGCCAGTTCCGGATCGCCGCAGTTCATGCTGGTCAGATTCTTGCCCTGTCGCGAGCCGACCCAGATTCCGACGGCCTCATTGTCGAATGTGTTGTCGACGATATCGTTATAGGCGGCGTGCTGCCAGCGTGCGACGGTTCCGGGCTTGTCGTGATGCTCCCAGCAGTTCTTGTAGAGAAAAATGCCACCTTGCGAGTTACCGCTGATGATATTGTCCCTGATGATGTTATGAGCCGATGAATCGATTGCGATCCCTTCACGCCGGGCGCCCTTCCTGCGGCCAAGGGGATCGCCGAAGCCGTTCTCGGTAATGCGGCTTCCTTCGATCTGCGTTTTCACGGACGAATGCTCGAGATAGACGCCGGCTCCGCCATTGCCGGTAACGTTGACATGTAGGAGCTTTACGTCCTGCGCATATGAATCGACATAGATTCCGACGGAAGCCGACTTAGTGACGGTGCTCTTCTCGATCACAATATTCTTGGGGCCGATGGCATATCGCTCTTCCATGGGAAGCGCCGTTATTTCGGCATCCGGAAGTGGCGCTGCAACAATGATGCCCTGTGCCTTGGCGCCTTCGATATTGCAATTCAGGACATGAATGTTCTCGATGTTCTTGCTCTTTATCAGAATGCCGTTGTGTTTATCACTCGCATCGATCCGGGCGCCCCGGCAATCGAGGACCGTGTCCGATTTTGAAATTCTGATTCCGGCCTTATAGGTGCAGGCAGGATCGAGCAGGATCTTGGAGCCGGACAGATCGGGCAGGTCGCATGTATTGCCGCCTGTGCCGGATAGTTCTTGCGCGCTGGCGGATTGTGCTGCCAGTGCGAGGAAAATCGTGCCGGCCATAAGGATCGCATGCAGCTTCTTCATCGTGGGTCTTCTCTTCACAGGGAGAAATGTTCAGAACCACTGCACGGCACGCGACAGTTTCTCCTTGCCTGCGCGCGAGGGCGCCCGGAACGGGCGTCACGGCGGATGATGATTGCGAGTTTTGGCGAGAAAGCGTCTTTCCGTGGGCGAAGCGGGCCCGCAAGAAAAAAGGCCACCTCCCGCGGCACGGAGAGGTGGCCTTCATGGTTCGTGGCACGCCGGAATGGCGGGCGATATCAGCTCTTCAGGCGGCAGCTGTCGGCGATGATCTCGCCATCTCCACCATAGGCATTGGCCTTTGCGAGCCAGGCGTGGCAGGCCTGCCGGCTGGGGAAGCAGGCTTCCACGTTGCGGCCCTGCTCGCCCTGACCATCGCCCGCCCGGGCGATGTAAATGCCCTGCCACTTGTTGGCCGGCTTTCCGCACGACTTGTCGTCACGCACCGTTTCGTAATTGGCGTTGATGCGGTTGTCGGCGGAGGCTACCTGCTGCTGGCTGGCGCAGCCTGCGGCAAGCAGCGTCAGCGGCAAGGCGATCAGAAGGGTTTTGCGGATCATGGCTTTTCTCCTTGAGGCGTTGGGGGGGGGCGGCCGGGCGCAGTGGCCACGGCCGGCTTGCGACGGCGATCAGGCGAACGAGCCGCCGGCCGAGGGGTCGACCGCGCCGGGCCGTCGGGCATCCTTGATGGCAACGATGCCGATGATGAGGGCAATGACAGCGGGAAGCAGGACGGCGCCGCTCTCAAGCACGTAGTCCCCGATCATGAAGCCGATGCCGCCGCCGGATGCGAAGCCGAGCAGAACGAGGAAGAAAAGACCGGACCAGTAGAGATTTGGCTCGCCGTTGATGCCTTCGCGCCGGAAGAGACCTTGAATCAGGAAGTTGAAGGCCATCTGCACGACGAATGTCACGGCTACGTTGCCGTAGAGCATTCCGTGGTCTTTATGGAAAGCGTTGCCCTGCATTCCGGCGACGAAGCTGATCGCGTAAGCCAGATAATGCGGGTTGATGGCCGAGGTCGGATCCTGAACTTTCAGGTGGGCCAGATACCAGATCACCACCAGCATCGCGGCCTGTAGGAACAGGATGAACGGCGTGAACACGATGCGCTTGCGCAGCAGGCTGGTCATCAGGATGCCGCAGAAGGCAGAACCGATGCCGAAGGCAATGACCGACAGAAAGGGAAATGTAAATTTCTCCCAGTCGCCCTGTGCAAGCCAGTAACCGCTCTGCACAACGTTGCCAGACTGAACCGTGGCAAAGGTCTGCGCGTTCGGCAGGGTCCAGGCATTCATTGATCCGGCCATGAATGCCAGCAGGAAGCCGATATAGGGACGCTCGACGAGCGGATATCGGATCTTCTCGGGATGGTCGTTGATGACCGTGGTCGCCATAATTCATTCCCTCGTTGATTGTTCCGAAGGGCACCTCATCTGGCAATATGAGCGTGTATTCCGGCGCCCTGAGCGGAGGAGATCGCGTATCTGCAAGGCAGGGATCGCGGATGGCTGACGACGCCATCGGACAGGGCCCCCGCTGGGCGCGGGGTTGTTCTCCGCGGAAGGCTGGCCGGAAGCCCTCATGGGCTCCCGGCCGGCATCAGATCAGCCCTTGACGACGGGCTGGCGCGTCTTGCGAAGAGAAGACAGCAGCGGATCGCCGACATCGAGGTGACCCTCGACCAGATGACGCGGCGTCAGCGCCAGCCACTGGTTCAGCGAAATATCCTTGTATTCAGCGGTGTGGAACACGTTCAGCACCCGCACCGGCTCATCGCCGATGTTTTCGATATAGTGGGCGAGGGTCTTGGGAACATATCCCACGTCGCCGGCCACGAAATCGAATGTGCGTGCGTTGCTGACCGCGTCGAACACGGTCATGCGGGCTTTGCCGCTGATATAATACTGAAGCTCATCGGCATCCGGATGCCAGTGAATTTCGCGCATACCGCCCGGCTCGAGATCGATAAAGAGAGCCGCGAGGTTGGTCACCTCGAAGTTCTTGGCATCCACAACCTGTGTTGCACCGCCGGGATACTTGGTCGGCTCGATCTGGGATGCCCGGAAGACGT
>DAIPYB010000424.1:0-3189 GCA_036782955.1 Pseudoxanthobacter sp.
AGGCCCGCGAGCTGTGCCGCGACAAGGGCGACTATGTGACGATGGAGCTGTTCGAGGACCTTCTCGAGGACGAAGAAGGCCACATCGACTTCATCGAAACCCAGCTTCAGCTGCTGGAGTCGGTCGGCATCCAGAATTATGGCCAGCTTCAGGCTGCGCCCGCGAACGAGGCCTGAGCGCCTATCTGCGCGGGCGGACCGGACCGGGTTCGTCAAAAGCCTTCAGACACAAAAAAGCCGGGCAATCTCTGCCCGGCTTTTTTGTTGCGTCCGGCGGGGGCGCATTCAGTTGTCCGTCTCGTCTTCATCCGGCGTTGCATCGGCGAAGGCCAGAGCCATCGGTGCGCCGCAGGCGACAGCCGGGCAGCCGCCGCCCGCCACGCGAAAGCGGGCCGGCGGAGCGGCGGGGGAGCGGAAGGAAACGAACAGGCTGGCGACGCAGTCGCAGCCGATGCTGGCCGGATTGTCCTCGTCGGGATCGCGCAGCCATTCCGACAGCAGGCCGCCGACGCAGGCCCTGAGCGTCCAGCAGGCCACCTCAGGCGTCCACGGGCGGGCGAGGTGGCCGCGCACTTCGGCAGAGCGAAAGGCATCCATGTAGAGCGCCCAGAGCCGCAGCGGCGCAGCCTCCTGCCAGCTCAGCGCCGCACTCATGTCGCCGACATATTCGCAGCGGTGAAACAGAATGGACAGGACCCGCTGTTTGCGATTGTCGCATACCAGCGCGCCCAGCGTCGTCACCAGTGCCTGTTCCAGTGCGCCCAGCGGATCGTCCGCTCCGCAGGTCAGGATCTGTTCGATCACATCCTCGTGCGGCAGGCGTATGCGCTGTTCCATGGCGAGGAACAGATCCAGCTTGTTGCGGAAATGCCAGTATACTGCACCGCGGGTCACGCCGGCGGCGCGGGCGATATCGTCCAGCGAGGTGCGCGCCACGCCTTTTTCGTAGAAAAGCGCCTCGGCTGCATCCAGCAGCGCGGAGCGTGTCTTTTCTGCCTCATGTTTGGTGCGGCGCGCCATTCTGAGATCACAATCCGGCCGGTCGGGCCGGCTGGCTCCTTGTTTACATACAGCCCTGCATGTATATACGACACGGACAGAATAGCGTCGAGTCCGTGGATCTCCGGGCTATCGTCATCATCCGGGCTCGGCCGGATGGGGCGCCGCTGCGGTCGGGCTGTCGTATCAGACTGGCAAGGTTGCCGTTCTGCTTGGTTTGCTGCTGCCATCGCCGGGGCGTGCGCGTCCCGCGAGGCAGGGTGTTTGTCGTCAAAAGGGGCACGCCGTAATGAGGGCGAAGTCGCTGTTTCTGGCCGCCGGCGTTGCGGCTTTCGTTCTGGCTGCCGGCGTCGGTGGCGGAGCGTTCGTGACCGAGGCGGCTGCGCAGGCCGGCGGACCGGGGGCAATGCCGCCGCCGACGGTGGGCGTGGTGACCGCGACGCCGCAGGATGTGTCGCTGGTCTATGATTATGCCGGCCGCGTGTCCGCCTTCCGCGAGGTCGAGGTGCGGGCCCGCGTCGCGGGTGTGCTGCTGTCGCGCAATTTCGTCGAAGGCGCCGCCGTCAAGGAAGGCGATGTCCTCTTCCGCATCGATCCGGCGACCTATGAGGCCGAGGTTGCGCGTGCCGATGCGCAGGTGCAGCGGGCGGAAGCCGGTCTGCGTCAGGCGCAGGCCGATGCCGAGCGTGCCAACCAGCTCTATGAGCGCAAGTTCGGCACCGAGAAGGCACGCGACGACGCCAATGTCGCCGTCGATACCGCGCGGGCCGATCTGGCCGTGGCCCGTGCCCAGCTGAAGACCGCGCAGATCAATCTCGACTACACCACCGTGCGCGCGCCGATCAGCGGCATCACTTCGCTCAAGGTGACCGCGGAAGGCGGCCTTGTCGGCACCAACGCGGCCGACAGCCTGCTGACCCGCATCACCCAGCTCAATCCGGTCTACGTGAACTTCTCGTTCACCGATGCGGAAGCGGCCGAAATTCGCGCGCTGGTCGAAAGCGGCCGGGCGGTCATGACCACGCCGGGCCGTTTCTCGGTGCGCCTGACCCAGCCGGATGGCAGGCCCTATCCCGTTGAGGGCTTTGTCGATTTCACCGACCGCAACGTCGATCTGCAGACCGGCACTATCCGTGCCCGCGCCGAGTTCGCCAATCCCGACGGCGTACTGCTGCCCGGCCAGTTCGTGCGCGCGGCAATCGGCGGCATCACGCTGAAGAACGCCATTCTTGTTCCGCAGAAGGCGGTGATGCAGGGTCCGATGGGCACCTTCGTCTACACCGTCGGCCCGGAGTCGAAGGCTGTCATCACGCCGATCGAACTCGGGCGCGAGTTCGGCCACGACTGGATCGTGCGCAAGGGGCTTGAGGGCGGCGAGCAGATCATCGTCTCCGGCGTGATGAAGGTGCATCCCGGCGCGCCGGTGAAGCCGGAATCCGTTGCTCCGACCGGTGCCGACGCGGCCGACAAGGCGGCCGGCGCCCCGAAGACCACTGCGGTCGAACCCGCCGCCGACACCAAGAAGGCTGAGTGATGGGATCGCGCTTCTTCATCGAACGGCCGGTTTTCTCTGCCGTCATCTCGATTCTCATCGTGCTCGCCGGTCTGGCCGCGATGCGGATCCTGCCGGTGGCGCAATATCCGGAAATCGTTCCGCCGCAGGTGGTCGTCTCCGCCACCTATCCCGGCGCCAATGCCGAGGTCGTGGCACAGACGGTCGCCGCGCCGCTGGAACAGCAGATCAACGGCGTCGACGGCATGCTCTATATGCAGTCGACCAACTCGTCTTCCGGCAGCATGACGCTGACGGTGACCTTCCAGATCGGCACCAATCCCGATCAGGCGACGATCAACGTCAATAACCGCGTTCAGCGCGCGCTTTCCACCCTGCCGCAGGAAGTGCAGCGGCAGGGCGTGAAGGTGGACAAGCGTGCCAGCTCGATTCTGGCCGTGGTGACGATGACGTCGGACAATCCGCAGTTCGATTCCATCTATGTATCGAACTACGCCCTGCTCAACGTCATCGACGAGCTGAAGCGCGTGCCGGGCATCGGCGACGCGGCGCTGTTCGGCGCGCAGAATTATTCCATGCGCGTGTGGCTGGATCCCGACAAGCTGGCGCAGTTCAACCTGACGCCGGCCGACGTGGATGCCGCCATCCGCGAGCAGAACGCCCAGTTCGCCGCCGGCC
>DAIPYB010000425.1:0-3180 GCA_036782955.1 Pseudoxanthobacter sp.
TGTTCTGACGGAACCAGATCCGAACGACGGACGGCGGATTCTGGTGGCGCTGACGGAAGACGGCGAGCATATCGCCGACCTCAATGCAGCCCGCGCCCTCGACGTCAGCGAAGCCACGCTCGCCCCGCTTTCGCAGGACGAGCGCAACCAGCTGATGACCCTGCTGGCCAAGCTGCGCTGACACCGCAGCCGTTGCGGGTTCAGACCACGTTCTTTTCAAGGATGGGTTCGTTCAGCGCGATGCGGGCGAAGTTCATCGGCGTCAGATCGAGGGTTCTGTAGCCGCCGTGCACGATCACTTCGGCAAGGCCGCGCCCGATGGCCGGTGACTGCTGCAGCCCGTGGCCGGAAAAGCCATTGGCGAGGTAGAAATTGGCATAGCCCGGCGCGCGGCCTACGAAGGCATTGTGATCGTAGGCACTCATATCATAGTGCCCCGCCCAGGCCCGGCCCGGGCGGATGCGCTCGAAGGCCGGAATGCGGCTCGCCAGCGCCGGCCAGATGATCTCGTCGAAGATATCCCATTCCACCTCGAAGTCTTCGCTGGTGTCGGGATCCCGCTCTTCCGGCGGCACCACGCCGCACAGAAAGCTCTCGCCTTCCGGCCGCACGTAAACGCCAGTGGTGTCCACCAGCAGCGGGCAGCCCAGAACCGGCTCGGCGCAGCGGAAGGTGAAGATCATCCGCTTCTTGTTGTGAACCGGAATTTCAAGCCCCGCTGCCTTCGCCAGCGCCGGGCCGCCGGCGCCAGCCGCGTTGACCAGTGCACCGCAGGCAATCTCGCTGCCGTCGTCCAGCCTCACCGCCACGATGCGGTCGCCCTCGCGCACCACATCCGTCACGGCACCGGCGCGATAGTCCACGCCAAGGCTGCGCGCCTTGCGGCGGAAAGCCTGCATCAGCCCATAGCCGTCGAACCAGCCCTCGCCGCTCGCCCCGAACGCGCCCAGCACGAGGTCGTCCACCGCCAGCCACGGGAAACGCCGGCTCAGGCCAGCCGGATCCATCAGGCGGATATCGGCGCCGTAGCGCGTCTGCACGGCGTGATTTTCCTCCAGCACCGCACGACCGGCCTCGGTGGCGATGAAGAGATAGCCGCCCTCGTGCAGGCCGATATCCGGCCGGTCGCCGTCCACTTGCAGCCGCGCGCCGATATCGCGCAGGAATTCGATGCCATAGAGCGAGATCTGCACGTTGATCGCGCTGGAATATTGCTGGCGGATGGATGCCGCCGACAACGCCGAAGCGCACTTCGTGTAAGTCGGGTCCTTCTCGACCACCAGAACCCGGCCCCGGAACGCCGGGTCCATGGCCAGATGGCAGGCCACGGAACTTCCCGTCACCGCACCGCCGGCGACAACGACATCATAAGACTGCGCCATGGCGCATTACCCCTCCGGCCGGTCCATTGCCGGCCTCCTTCTGGCGGCGGCCGTAACCGGCCGTCTCGGCCGCCCCGGCGGCTGGAAGCTCCGCCGGGGCCTTCTGCTCAGAGCGTATGCCGCTTCAGTGCGGCCTCCCGGATCGCCTCAAGGGTGGTGGCCGGGGTGATGGCATCGGGATCGATCAGGCAGTGCAGGATGGCCGGCTTGCCGGAGGCAACCGCCCGCTCGAAGGCCGGCGCAAATTCCTCCGTGCGCGTCACCCGCTCGCCATGGCCGCCAAAGGCAACGGCATAGGCGGCGAAATCCGGATTTTGCAGCTTCGTGCCGCAGACACGCGCCGGATATTCGCGTTCCTGATGCATGCGGATGGTGCCGTACATGCCGTTGTCGATCAGAATGACGATGACCGGTGCGCCATATTGCACCGCAGTCGCGAATTCCTGTCCGTTCATCATGAAGCAGCCATCGCCGGCGAACGACACCACCATGCGGTCGGGGTTCATGATCTTGGCCATCACCGCGGCCGGAATGCCGTAGCCCATCGAGCCGGAAGTCGGCGCAAGCTGGGTGCCGAAGCGGCGGAAGCGATAATAACGGTGCAGCCAGATAGAATAGTTGCCGGCGCCGTTGGCGATGATGGCATCGGCCGGCAGGCGATCGCGGATCCATGCCATCGCCGCGCCATACTGGAAATCGCCCGGCACCGGACCGGGCTTGTCGGTCCACGCGTGGAAGGCGGCGTTGGCAGCGCGCGTTTCCTCTGCCCACGGCAGCGCCGGCAGTTCCGGCAGGGCCGCCAGCGCCTCGGCGAAGGCGGCCGGCGTGGCCTGAATGGCCAGCGCCGGCTGATAGACCCGCCCCAGTTCTTCCGCACCCGGATGGACGTGGATCAGCGTCTGCCCCGGATTTTCCGGTATCCCGAGCAGCGTGTAGCTGCCGGTGGTCATTTCCGAAGCGCGGCTGCCGACCAGTATGACCAGATCCGCCGCGCGGATGCGCGCCGTCAGCGCCGGGTTCTGACCGATACCGACATCGCCGGCATAGTTGGGATGGTCCTGCGGAAAGCGATCGGTGCGGCGCAGTCCGGTGCCGACCGGCAGGGCGAAGCGCTCTGCCGCCCGCACCAGCGCCGCCACCCCGGCCTCGGTCCACCGGCTGCCGCCGGCGATCACGAATGGCCGTCGCGCCGCCGACAGCAGGCGGGCGACTTCCGCCATGTCCACCGGGTCGGGCGTCAGGCGGGCAGGCTCCACATAGGGCGCATCGGCAACTTCCGCGGTGTCGAGCAGCATGTCTTCCGGCAGCGCCACAACCACTGGCCCCGGCCGGCCCTGCATCGCCACGCGAAAGGCACGGGCGACGAGTTCGGGAATGCGCGCGGCATCGTCGATCTCCACCACCCACTTCGCGATGGAGCCGAAAACAGCCTTGTAGTCGATCTCCTGAAAGGCCTCGCGCTCCTTCATGCCGCGATCGACCTGACCGACGAACAGGATGAGGGGCGTCGAATCCTGCGCCGCGATGTGGATGCCATGGGCGGCATTGGTCGCCCCGGGACCGCGGGTGACGAAACATATCCCCGGCCGGCCGGTCAGCTTGCCGGCGGCATCCGCCATCATCGCCGCCCCGCCCTCGTTGCGGCAGATCACCACCTCGATGGCGGCATCGTGCAGCGCATCAAGCACCGCCAGATAGCTTTCCCCGGGAATGGCCGTGACGCGGCTCACGCCCTGCGCCAGAAGCTGGTCGACCAGAATGCGCCCGCCGGTGCGGGGATGGAACGGATGCGTCATGT
>DAIPYB010000426.1:0-3167 GCA_036782955.1 Pseudoxanthobacter sp.
AGGACATGGGATCCTTCAGCAAATATATCGGCGGCTCGCCCTGCAACATGGCGGCCGGCATGGCGCGGCTCGGCCTGAAGTCGGCCCTTATTTCCCGCGTCGGCAACGAGCACATGGGCCGCTTCATCCGCGAGGAACTGCTGCGCGAGGGCGTGGACGTGCGCGGGCTGGCGACGGACCCGGAGCGCCTGACCGCGCTTGTCCTGCTCGGCATCCGCGACGAAGAGCATTATCCGCTGATCTTCTACCGCGAGAACTGCGCCGACATGGCGCTTTCGGAAGACGATATCGCGGAGGATTTCATCTCCACGGCCCGCTCGGTCGTGGCGACCGGTACCCATCTGTCGCATCCGCGCACCGAGGCGGCCGTGCTGAAGGCCTTGCGGCTCGCCCGCCGTCATGGCGCGCGCACCGCGCTCGACATCGATTACCGGCCCAACCTGTGGGGCCTTGCCGGCCACGGCGACGGCGAGAGCCGCTTCATTGCCAGTGCGGCGGTTACGGCCAAGCTGCAGAGTCACCTGCACCTGTTCGACCTCATCGTCGGCACCGAGGAGGAATTCCATATCGCCGGCGGTTCCACCGACACGGTGGCCGCGCTTCGGGCGGTGCGGGCGCTGACGGCGGCGACGCTGGTGTGCAAGCGCGGCGCGGCGGGCGCGGTGGCCTTCGCCGGAGCGGTGCCGGACAGCCTTGACGAAGGCGAGGCCGGTCCGGGTTTCCCGGTGGAGGTCTTCAACGTTCTGGGGGCCGGCGATGGCTTCATGTCCGGTCTCGTCCGCGGCTGGCTTGAGGATGCGTCATGGCCGGTGGCGCTCTCCTATGCCAACGCCTGCGGGGCGTTCGCCGTCAGCCGCCACGGCTGCACGCCGGCCTATCCGTCACGCGAGGAACTGGATTTCTTCCTGAAGACGGGCGTCCGGCGGCCGGACCTGCGTAACGATGCGGTGCTGGATCAGTTGCACTGGGCCACCAATCGCCACGACATCGGTGCGCACGGAGCTGACGCCGATGTGCGCATCTTCGCGTTCGATCATCGCCTGCAGATGGAAACCCTGCCCGGCGCCGATCCCGCGCGCATCGGCGCCTTCAAGCAACTGTGCCTGCGCGCGGCGCTGGTCGTGCAGGACGGCCGCGACGGCTACGGCATTCTCTGCGACGACCGGCTCGGCCGGCGGGCACTGCACGCTGCCGCAGGCACCGGGCTCTGGCTCGGCCGGCCGGCCGAACTGCCGGGCTCGCGGCCGCTGCAGCTGGAGGCGGAGCTGGGGCCGGATTGCGGTGGCCTTGCCGAATGGCCGCTGGGGCAGGTGGTGAAGGTGCTTTGCTTCTGCCACCCGGATGACGACGCTGCCCTGATGGCCGGTCAGACCGAAACCTTGCGTCATCTCTTCGCGGCAACCCGTCGCCACCGGCTGGAATTCCTGCTGGAGATCATTCCCTCCATGGTCGCTCCGGTGACGGACGGCACGGTGGCCACCCTGATCCGGCATTTCTACGCCGCCGGCATCTTCCCGGACTGGTGGAAGCTGGAGCCCATGGCCTCGGAGGGTGCATGGCGGCAGGCCTGCACGGCGATCACCGACAACGACCCCCATGTGCGCGGCATCGTGGTTCTCGGGCTGGAAGCGCCCGAGGAGCGGCTTGCGGAAAGTTTCGCCGTTGCCGCGCGCTTCCCGCTGGTGAAGGGCTTTGCAGTGGGGCGCACCATTTTCGCCGGCACGGCGCGGGCGTGGATGGCCGGGGAGATCGGTGACGAGGCAGCCGTTGCCGCCATGGCGGAGCGTTACAGCCATCTCGCCGGTCTGTGGGACGCTGCCCGCGCGGCAGCCCGTGCCCGTGCGGCGGCGGAGTGACGAACCGGTGCAGATGCACGACGGCGGCAATCGCCCGCCGGACAGGAGACGGATCATGAGCCATCTGCTGCGAAAGCCTCGCGGAGAACGGGGCCTCGTCCACGATGTGACGCCGGAAAATGCCGGCTGGGGCTATGTCGGCTTCGCGCTCCATCGCTTGCGTGCCGGCGACAGGGCGGAAGGCGTGACCGGTGGCCGCGAGGTCATCCTCGTGCTGGTGGAGGGGAAGGCGCGGCTGTTCGCGGCCGGCCGGGACTGGGGCGAACTGGGCGAGCGCATGGACGTGTTCGAGCGCACGCCGCCCCACAGTCTCTATCTGCCGCCGGCCGCTACGTGGCAGGCGGTGGCCACCACGGACTGCACCCTTGCGGTCTGCTCGGCGCCTTCGCTCGGCGGGCACCCCGCCCGCGCCCTCGGGCCGGAAGGCATCAGCCTGACACGCCGCGGGGAAGGCGCCAATACCCGCTTCATCCACAACATCGCCATGGAGGACGCCGACGTTGCCGACAGCCTGCTGGTGACCGAGGTCTATACCCCGGCCGGGAACTGGTCGTCCTACCCTTCGCATCGACACGACGAGGACGATTTCCCCCGCATTACCTATCTGGAGGAGACCTATTACATGCGGCTGAATCCCCCGCAGGGCTTCGCCGTGCAGCGGGTCTATACCGAGGACGGCACGCTCGACGAGACCATGTGCGTGCACAACCACGACGTCACGCTGGTGCCGCGCGGGCACCATCCCTGCGGCACGCCCTACGGCTATGATCTCTATTATCTCAACGTGATGGCCGGTCCGCGCCGCGCATGGCGCTTCGTGGCCGACCCCGATCACAGCTGGCTGATGGCCGCGACCTGAAGCGGCCGGTGCAAGCCGGCGGCGGCTTGAAAGACCGCTTCCCGACAGCGTTCTCCCGGCGACCTTCCGCCCGCCACCCGTCCCGGTGGCGGGCGGCTTTTCAGTTTGTCGCGGTCACGGTGGGAATGCGCGGCGCCGCGTTCTTCTGCAGGCGAGAGGCCAGAACCGTCATCAGCGCCTGCGCGAGGCACATCGGGGCGGCCAGCGAGCGGGAGAAGGTATATTCGTGCTCCGGCACGGCAAACAGCACCGCGGCAGACTTGGCCAGCGGCGACAGCGTGCTGTCCGAAATGGCGATCACTGGAACGCCCGCCCGTCCGGCCTCCTCGACGATGTTCACCACTTCCTTGGCATAGAAACGGAACGAGACGGCGAACAGCACGTCACCGGGCCGGATTGTGCGAGCCATGTGGGTTGCAAGCCCGCCGCCGGGATCGAGCAGCACCGAGCGG
>DAIPYB010000427.1:0-3163 GCA_036782955.1 Pseudoxanthobacter sp.
CCTTCACACGGCAGGTGTCGCAGGTTCGATCCCTGCATCGCCCACCATTAAAATCAAGCACTTAGCGATAAAATAGGCAGTGCTCGGTAGTTCGTTTGAACCGTGCCCCCATTGGTTGCATGTCTTTGCATGCCAAGCCTGACCTTTTTCGGGATGATATCGTTTCGGATATTCTCATCGTGCGTGTCCAAAGTCTTGGCGCATGCCCATAGGGCCGCGGTCATTGCGGCAGGGCGGGCTCTCCGGGCATGGAGTTTCGGCGTGGCGGCGTGTTAGCCTGACGGGCCGCCAGCAGCAGGCCGCGATCGAGATCAAGCCCCATGAAACGTCCCGTCAATCACGCCGCCATGGCCATGGCGGGCTATACCCAGCCCTGGTGTGCGGTGGCCGGCGGGCAGGTCACGCTGCACCTCTCGGCGCGTGGGATGCCGGCGCGCACCGAGATTGTCCGGCTCGATCTGCCGGAGCCGGTGCGGGTGAACTGGCCGATCGCGGAGACCGGGCCGGCGTCGCCGCAGTGCTTTGCGCGCGGTTCGTTTCTTCGGGTGCCGACGGAGGCGCTCGCGGCGGCCGGTGGTATCACCGGGCTGTCGTTTGAGTTGTTTCTCACGCGAAATCCCGGCCGGCGGGTAATCGCGGAAAGCGACGGATTGTGTCTGGCGCTGGAGGATGGCGATCTGACCGTTCGCGTCGAGGGGCAGTCCCTGCACGCCGGCAGGTTGCCGGAGCGAACATGGCTGACCGTGCGTATCGCCCGTGCCACGACGGGCGTGGGTCTGGAGGTGACCGGCCACGACCTGCTGGCGCCATTCGGTTTCGTCCATACGCTGCCGGCGCCGTGGCCGGCGCTCTCGAAAGGGCTTGTTCTCGGGGCGGGTCTTGCGGCCGACGTGCCCGCCCTCAATGGCCGCTTTGCCGCGCCGGCACTGGAGACGGAGAATGGCCGCCTGACGTGGCAGTTTCCGACGCTTCTGGCGGATGGCCCGATCCCGTCGCGGGAGCGGGCGCAGGTGACGATCGAGGCGGTCGGCCTGCCGACATTCTGCGTCACTTCGCGCCGGTTCGACGGTTCCAGCTACGATCCCCGTCTGGTGCCGGATCACTATGACGCGATCCATTGCCATGACGACGACATGGCCGCGCTGGACTGGCCGGCCAGCCACGCCGTGCAGATTCCGGCCGATGCGCCGGCGGGCGTCTATGCCTTTGCGCTGGCCCATGCCGGCGGTGTCGAGCAGGTCGTGTTCTTCGTGGAAAGCGCGGAGCGACGGGCGCGGCTGCTGTTTCTCGTGCCCACGGCCACCTATCTGGCCTATGCCGACGAGCGGTTGCCGGACGATCATTTCCCATGGGTGTGCGAGGATCGCGGCCAGCGTTTTGCGGCGGATAACGACCTGCGCTCGCTCTATGATTTTCACAACGATCATTCGGGCGTGTCCATCACCTCGTGGCGCCGGCCAAAGGCAACGGTGCGGCCCGATTATGTTTATCCGCTGTGTGGCAGCCCCCATAACCTGCCGGTGGACCTGCATTTCCTGCGCTTCTGCCACCGCAACGGCATTGCCTTCGATCTCATCACCGATCACGGGTTCCACGCCCGCGGCGCAACGGCGCTCGATGGCTATGCCGCGGTGATGACCGGCAGTCACCCTGAATACATGTCGGCCGACATGGAGGCAGCGCTGCGGGCCTTTGTCGGCCGGGGCGGCAGTCTTGCCTATCTCGGCGGCAATGGCTTTGCCGCGCGGGTAGCCTTTCGTGGCGACCTGATGGAACTGCGCCGCTCGCCGCTGGAAGTCGGGCGAACGTGGGACGGCCCGGTGAGCGAACAGGTTCTGGCGCTCACCAACGAACCCGGCGGTTTCTTCCGCAACAGCGGGCGGGGCGAGTTTTCGCTGATCGGCGGCGCCATGTCGCTCATGGGCTTCGGTCCGGCACACCCCTTCGTGCGCACGCCCGAGAGCCGGGATCCGGCAGTTTCGTGGCTGTTCGAAGGGATCGGTGAGGAGAGCTTCGGCCACGACGGGCTGGTTCTGGGCGGTGCCGCCGGCTACGAGGTGGATGCTACGGATCCACATCTCGGTACCGCGCCGGACACGGTCGTCGTCGCGCGGGCAAGCGGCTTTTCCATCGGGTTCGCCGACGATGCGGCACGCTGGTATCCCGGCGGCGAGGATGAGCGGCAGCAGCGCCGCGTGGCCGAAATGACCCTCCGGCAGATGGCGGCGGGCGGCTGGATCTTCTCCGCCAGCTCGGTCGCTTTTCTGGGTGCGCTGCCGGCCGCGGGCATGAACGCGGTCGGCCGAATCACACTCAACCTGCTGGCGCGGCTCGCAGCCTCCGGCGACGACATGACCGGGTAGCAGGCGGCCGGACGCAACCTTCAGTTCCCGCCGGCCTCGTGCCGCCGGCACCGGCCGGTGGGAACTGACCTCGTGGAAACATCCTTTTTATTCAATTTTCTAAGTCACGCCCCAAGGGTCGGGCGACGGCGCCATCTTTCGCGCATCGGGCGGTTGACCGCCAAGGGATATGCCTAGAATATGCCTAGGCATAATTCTTGAGCACACAGCCCGCGCAGAGGGGATGGCAATGAGCGAACGGTTCAGCCTTTCCGGCAGGAAGGCCCTTGTGACCGGTGCCAGCCGAGGCATCGGGCGGGCTATTGCGCTGGCGCTGGCGCAGGCTGGCGCGGCTGTTGCCGTCACCGCGCGCAGCGAGGCCGACCTCGCCGGGGTGCTGGACGAACTGCGCGCTGCCGGCGCGGCGGCGCACGGCGTGGCGATGGACGTGCGCTCCGTAGAGGCCTGCCGGGCCGGCGTCAGCGCGGCCGCGGCGGCACTGGGCGGCATCGACATTCTCTTCAACAATGCCGGCACGGAGCAGGTCTGCCCTTCGCTCGACGTGGAGGAAGACCTCTGGGATCGCATTGTCGAGACCAACCTCAAGGGCGCCTTCTTCTGCGCGCAGGCGGCTGCGCGCCACATGCGCCTTGCCGGCGCGACGGGCGGCAGCATCGTCAACCTGTGCTCGCTGACATCCTATGTCGGCGTTGCCACGGCAGCGCCCTATACCGCTTCCAAGTCGGGCCTGCTGGGTCTGACGCGGGCGCTTTCCACCGAGTGGGCGCCGCTCGGCATCCGCGTCAACGCCATCGCGCCCG
>DAIPYB010000428.1:0-3158 GCA_036782955.1 Pseudoxanthobacter sp.
CCTGTTCGAAGGCCGCGACATCACCGAACTGCCAATGCACGAGATCGCGCGCCTGAAGATTGCGCAATCGCCTGAAGGCCGGCGCGTGTTTCCGCGCATGACGGTGTTTGAGAACCTGCAGATGGGCGCCGTACTGGGCGATCCGAAGGATTTCGATACCGACCTTGAGCGGATGTTCACGCTGTTCCCACGCCTGAAGGAACGCCTGCACCAGCGCGGCGGCACATTGTCCGGCGGCGAGCAGCAGATGCTGGCGATCGCGCGCGCGCTGATGAGCCGGCCGAAACTTCTGCTGCTCGACGAGCCGTCGCTGGGTCTGGCGCCGCTCATCGTGAAGCAGATCTTCGATGCCATCCGCACGCTTAACGAGACCGAGGGGCTGACGGTGTTTCTGGTTGAACAGAACGCCTACCATGCCCTGAAGCTCGCCCACCGCGGCTATGTGATGGTCAACGGCGTCATCACCATGGCCGGAACCGGCCGGGAACTGCTGGCGCGCGAAGAGGTGCGGGCGGCTTATCTGGAGGGCGGCGGTCACTGACCGCCGGGAGGAACCGACATGGGGATTCTCTGGCAGAATTCGTTCGCAGCCTTCTTCATCCTGACCGTCCTGCTCGGTGGCGGCGGGGCGTGGATGACCGGGCGCGCCATTGCGCGCAGCTGGTCGGGTGTGCAGGTGCTGTTCTTTTACATGGCGCTTCTTGCGTGCGGCATCCGCTTCCTGCAATTCTCGCTTTTCGGCGACGGTCTTTTGTCGCTGCACTACTGGCTGGTGACATATGTCATCTATCTGGTCATTTCCTTTGCAGGCTGGCGCTATACCCGCGTCTTGCAGATGGTGACGCAATATCGCTGGCTCTATGAGCGCAGCGGTCCCTTTTCCTGGCGCGATCGCGCCAGTGCCTGAGATGATGCCGGTTCCGGCGGCGCAGGCTGCCGGCATCGGGTCTGCGGTTGCGCGCAACGCGCGCATTCGTGAGCGGACGGGAGCATCCCAGCGGGTGCGTCCGTTCTTAAAACGCGGCACAATGCCGACGGAGCGGGGCCGTAACCCGCACTTAAGGAGCCTCAAGGGCGCTCCGATCCAGAGGGGAGTTTAGGGAATGAAGAAGGTTCTGCTCGCCGGCGCTGCGCTGGCCTTCAGCACCATCCTGTCCTCGGCCGCCTTCGCCGATATCCTGATCGGTGTCGAGGGTCCGATCACCGGGCAGTACGCCTCCTTCGGCGCGCAGCTCAAGGCCGGCGCCGAGCAGGCGGTTGCCGACATCAACGCCAAGGGCGGTCTGCTCGGTGAGCAGGTGAAGCTGGAAGTGGGCGACGACGCCTGCGATCCGAAGCAGGCGGTGGCGGTTGCCAACCAGCTCGCTTCCAAGGGCGTGAAGTTCGTGGCCGGTGCGTTCTGCTCCGGCTCGTCGATCCCGGCTTCGGCGGTCTATTCCGAAGAGGGCATCATCATGATCTCGCCCGCTTCGACCAACCCGAAGTTCACCGATGAACGCCCGAGCGAGCTGGTCTACCGCGTCTGCGGTCGCGACGACCAGCAGGGCATCGTCGCCGGCGAATTCCTCGTCAAGCACTTCGCTGGCAAGAAGATCGCCTTCCTGAACGATAAGTCGGCCTACGGTCTGGGTCTGGCCGAGGAAACCCGCAAGGCCTATAACGCGGCCGGCGGCAAGGAAGCCCTGTGGGAAGCCTATACCGCGGGCGAGAAGGACTATTCCGCTCTCGTTTCCAAGATGAAGCAGGCTGGTATCGACGTCGTTTATGTCGGCGGTTACCACACTGAAGCTGGCCTCATCCTGCGCCAGATGCGTGAGCAGGGCCTGAACGCGGTGCTGGTCTCCGGCGACGCGCTGGTGACCGACGAGTACTGGGCGATCACTGGCGATGCCGGCAAGGGCACGCTGATGACGTTCTCGCCTGATCCGCGCAAGAACCCGGGTGCGGCTCCGATTGTGGAAGAGTTCCGCAAGAAGAACATCGAGCCCGAAGGTTACGTGCTCTACACCTATGCGGCGATTCAGGCTTGGGCCGAAGCCGTGAAGGCGGCTGGCACCACCGACGCCGAGAAGGTGAATGCCCAGCTGAAGAAGGACGAGTTCAAGACCGTTCTTGGCGATCTGAAGTTCGACTCCAAGGGCGATGTCACCCTGCCGGGCTACGTTCTCTACGAGTGGAACGACGGCAAGTACGACTACTACAAGATGTAATCGGCTTTCCTGTCCGCATGGGCAGGGACGATATGTCAGGCGCCCCGGAGTTTTCACTCCGGGGCGCCTTTCGCGTTTCAGGCCGGCTGCATCTGCCGTGTAGACTATGCACACGGGCTGCCGGCCCGACCTTGTGCCGGCCGGCATTTGCCGCCACCATCGCCGCCGCAGCGAATGAAGCAGGGATGCGATGAAACCGGGGCCTCTTAATCTCATCACCGACGTACCGGGCATCGAGGTCGGCAACAGCAGCGATCCCGTGGTTAAGTCCGGCACGACCGTGGTGACCGGGTCGGAGCCGCTGGTGGCTTCCGTCATGGTGCTGGGCGGTGCGCCGGGCACGCGCGAGACCGATCTGCTGGCGCCGGAACAGACCGTGCCGGCGGTCGATGCCGTGGTTCTCTCCGGCGGTTCGGCTTTTGGTCAGGATGCCGCGACCGGCGTCATGGCGGCGCTTGCGGAGAAGGGGCGGGGATTTGCGATCGGCCCGGCGCGGGTGCCGATCGTGCCTGCGGCCATTTTGTTCGATCTGCTCAACGGCGGCGACAAGGCGTGGGGCCGGTTCAGCCCCTATCGTGATCTCGGCTACCGGGCAGCCATGGCGGCGAGCGATGGCGCGTTTGCCATCGGCACGGCGGGCGCCGGCACGGGAGCCCTCGTCGCAGGGCCGGCCGGCCTCCTTAAGGGCGGTCTGGGTTCGGCCTCTGCGGTGCTGCCCTGCGGCGCCACTGTGGGTGCCATTGTCGCCGTCAACGCGCTTGGCGCCGCCACGATGGGCGGCGGGCCGCATTTCTGGGCGGCTCCCTTCGAGCAGGGCGAGGAGTTCGGCGGGCTTGGCTGGCCGGCGGGTGGCGTGCCGGCAGGACTGCCGCGCACCAAGCTGGATGCCATGCTCGAGGCGCCGCAACCACTGGCCAGCACGACGATCGGCGTTATCGCCACGGATCT
>DAIPYB010000429.1:0-3141 GCA_036782955.1 Pseudoxanthobacter sp.
GGTCCTCGTCGACCTTTTCGCCCAGCGCATCGAGCGCCGCCCATGCTTCGTCGGAGAACGGCAGCGTCACACGCGGCACTTCTGCGACGCGGGTGACGGTCATCTCGAAATCGAACTCCACCTTCGCCGGCTCGACGAGGCCGGTGACCGGGGCGGCGGAGTGATAATGCGCCGTCGCCGCCAGCGGCAGGTGCCCCTCGCCGGCGAACAGGCCGGAGGTGGGGTCCAGCCCGATCCAGCCGGCGCCGGGAACATAGACCTCCGCCCAGGCGTGAAGATCGGTAAAGTCCACCGCGGTGCCGGAGGGACCGTCAAGCGCGGCGATATCGGGTTTCAGCTGGATCAGGTAGCCGGAGACGAAGCGCGCGGCGAGGCCGAGGCGGCGCAGGGTGTTGACCAGCAGCCAGCCGGAATCGCGGCACGAACCGGACGCCAGCGTCAGCGTCTCCTCCGGCGTCTGCACGCCCGGCTCCATGCGGATGGTGTAGCCGACGGCATGGTGGACGCGCTGATTGAGAGCGACGAGGAAATCGACGGTTCCCACCGTCTCCAGCGGGATCGAATCCACGAAGGCGTCGAAGGCGTCGCCACCGGGCTCCGGCGTCAGGTAGGGCGCCAGCTCTTCCTGCAGCAGATCCGAATAGGCGAAGGGAAATTTGTCGGCATATTCCTCGATGAAGAAGTCGAACGGGTTATAGACCTCAAGCTGCGCCAGCAGGTCGACTTCGATCCTGAATTCCGTCGTCTTTTCCGGAAAGACGAACCGCGCCAGCCAGTTGCCGAACGGGTCCTGCTGCCAGTTCACGAAGTGCTCTTCCGGCAGAACCTTCAGCGAATAGGCCGGAACCTTGGTGCGGCAATGCGGCGCCGGGCGCAGGCGAATGGTCTGCGGACCAAGCGCGATCGGGCGGTCGTACTTGTAGTGCGTGACGTGGTGAAGTGCAGCCAGGATCGACATGGAACCCCGCGTGGAAGGATGGCGTCCTTTAGCCCGTCTCTCGTTGAACAGCCGGGGCCGAATACCCCGGATGCGCGGACGGAAGGCTTTCAGGTTAGCGGCGCGGGTGGCCCATGGGAAGCCGGATGGCACAGCCTTTGGGCAGGCCAAAAGAAGATGCAGCGGAAAAGCGCCGCAGGCCGTGGCCTTGCCCGCCGCGGGTGCGGCGACGCCGCGCACCCCGGCCGGCCGGGGCGCGCGGCGGGCAACTGCCTCAGGCGTCCTTGCCGCCGAGAGGATGTGCGCGTGCATACACTTCCAGAATGCGCGCGGGGTCGACGGCAGTGTAGATCTGCGTGGTGGAAAGGCTGGCGTGGCCCAGCAATTCCTGAATAGTTCGCAGATCCCCGCCGGCGGACAGAAGGTGGGTGGCAAAGGAATGGCGCAGCGCGTGCGGCGTCGCCGTTTCCGGCAGGCCCAGCCAGCCGCGCAGCCCCTGCATGATGCGCTGGATGATACGCGGATCGAGCGGGCCGCCGCGCGCGCCGCGGAAACCCGGCTCGTCCGGGCTGAGATGGAACGGGCAGCGCTGGAGATAAAGCGCCACCGCCTCCCGCACCACCGGCAGCACCGGCACCAGCCGCGTCTTGCCGCCCTTGCCGGTGACGCGGATGGTGGCGCCGATATTGGCGAGATCGGCGCCGGTGAGCGCCACCGCCTCGCCGATCCGCAGTCCGGCGCCGTAGAGCAGCAGGATCACGGCGGTATCGCGGGCCGCCAGCCATGGCTCGTGCGCCTCGTGCCCGGCCGCCGCGGCAACCTTCAGCGCATCTTCCACCGCCAGCGCCTTGGGCAGGCCCGGCCGCACGCGCGGACCGGCAATGGCGCGCAACGGCGCGCCGTTGACGCCATGGAAACGCTCCAGATAGCCCGTCAGCGAGCGCAGCGAGGCCAGCGCGCGGGCCGTGGTACGGTCGCCGACACCGTCTTCCGCGCGCCGACGCGCCAGAAAGGCGCGCACATCGGCGGGGCGCAACTCACTCAGCGCGGCAATCGTGGGCGGACCGCCGAGATGGCCGGTCAGGAATGTCAGCCACTGGAACACATCGCGGCGATAGGATTCGATCGTCTTGTCGGCGAGCCGCCGCTCGCCGGAAAGGCGCGTCAGCCATGCCTCGACGGCATCGATCAGGTCCGGCGCGGCCGGCACCAGCGGCCGGGCCGCCTTCAGCGCGGCAATCCGGGCGGCCCGTTTTTCCGCCGCCGCCGTGCGACGCGCGACGCGGCGCGTCTCCAGATCTTTCAGCGCCGCCTTGCGGGAGAGCGCTTTAACCGCAACCGCGCCGCCTTCCGGCAACGGCCCGGCGGCACCCTTTCCGCCGGTCTGCGAAGATGGCCTGCGCGCCATTGCCCTCTCCCACCCGATCCGCCGCCCGATACGGCCGTCCTCATTCTATCACATGCCGCGCGGTGAGATTTGGTTACCGGCCGGCATCGCCGCCGTCCGCCCCGCCTTCGTCCGTCTCTGTGCCGCCGCGTTGCAAGGCGCGCGTCCACGGCCGCTCGCCGGCAAGCGCGGTGGTCATTTCGGGCAGCCGGGCTGTGTCGCCGCCGGGAAAGGTGAGCGCCACCGCCCCGGAGTGCGCCAGCCGGCGGCGGTCGAGCAGCAGCGGCGCGGCACACGCAGCCCGCGCCACCGCGACCGGGGCGACGACAATGGCCGCAAGCCGGCAATCCTCGCCCAGACTGCGACCGTCGCGGCTGAGCGCCAGAACCACGGGCGCAGTCGCGCCCGGCGGCGTCGCCGTGAGCACGCAGCCGGATAGATCGCAGGCGATGCCCGGCCCGATGCGCCCGTCCACCGGCAGTTTCCCGGACAGCGGTTCGCCATCGGCCGCCAGCCACGTCTGGGCTGTCCGGCGGCTGCCGGGGCCGATCGCCAGCGAAAGCCGACCATCTGCCCCCCGCACCGCTGCACTTCTGCCGTCGGCCGCGATCAGCACATCCGGCGGCCGGGCAAAGGCGCCGACCAGCAGGCCGGCCACCAGCGGCACCAGCGCCGCCCAGCGCCAGCCTGCCCGCGCGATTGCCGCCCACAGCAACGCGCCGACACCCAGCAGCAGCGCCGGCAGCGAAACGAAGCCCACATTGCCGGCCGTGCCGGTCCAGCCCGCGACGGCGTGGGCGACCAATACCATATAATC
>DAIPYB010000430.1:0-3133 GCA_036782955.1 Pseudoxanthobacter sp.
GCCGGTGGTGCCGTCGTCGCCGGTGCGGGTGTAGATGCGGTTGAGGCGGACCATGAGCGGCTCCTGAAGCGTTGGCGGGATTGGGGGGCAGCCTTCCGGCCGGAGATCAGTTGAGCCAGACGATGGCGCCGTTGAGGGCCAGCGCGAACAGGCCCCAGCCCAGATAGGGGATGAGGATGAGGCTTGCCAGCTTGTCCGCCTGCCGGCCGGTCCACAGCGCGCCGGTCAGCGAGACCACGAGTGCGGTCGCCACCACGAAGGCGGCGGCCGGCTGCTTCATGCCGAAGAAGACGATGGACCACAGTATGTTGAAGGCAAGCTGGAACGCGTGCAGCACCAGCGCGGTTTTCTTCGCTGGCCGGTCGGGGGCGCGCAGCAGCCGCCACAGGGCGATGGCGATCAGCACATAAAGCGTGGTCCAGACCGGGCCGAACACCCGGTCCGGCGGCGTGAAGAACGGCTTGGTGAGCCCGGCATACCACACCGGAATGGCGGGCAGGGTGACGCGGGCGCCGAGCGCGCCTATGCCCAGGCACAGGAGCAGGCACGCCACCAGCACCAGACCGTCGCGCAGCGGACGGCCGGCGAAGGGGCCGCGGGCCGCCGGCGCGGCAATGCGCTGTCCGCTCACAGGGCTTCGCCGCGCATCAGCCGCGGCAGCGTGCCGCCGAGGCCGGCGGCCTCGCGCACGAAGCGTGCCTTCAGGCCCGGCAGGCGGTCCACCAGACCCAGACCGATGTCGCGCACGAAGCGCACCGGGTCGAGATCGGTGCGGAACAGCCGGTTCAGGACATCGGTGACGAGGCCCATTTCCACCGTGTCGAACCGGCGCCAGCGTTCGTAGCGGGCGAGTGCGTCGGCGCTGCCGGGATCGAGGCCGAGCCGGCGGGCATCGACGATCACCTCGGCCAGAGCGGCCACATCGCGGAAGCCCATGTTGAGGCCCTGGCCGGCAATCGGGTGCATGCCGTGGGCGGCATCGCCGATGAGGGCGAAGCGGCCGGCCACGAAGCGGCGGGCCAGCGTGATGCCGAGAGGATGGGCGCGGCGCGGGCCGGCAAGCGAGAGCGCGCCGAGATGGTGGCCGAAGCGGCGCTCCATCTCCGTCTCGAAGGTGAAGTCTTCCATGGCCATCAGACGCGCGGCCTCCTCGGTGCGCTCGGTCCACACCAGAGACGAGCGGTTGCCGGTGAGCGGCAGGATGGCGAACGGGCCGTTGGGCAGGAAGTGCTCCACCGCGCAGCCCTCGTGCGGGCGTTCGTGGGCTACGGTCGCAACGATGGCGGTCTGGCGGTAGTCGCTGCGCACCACGCCGATGCCGGCCAGTCCCCGCAGCCGCGACCGCACGCCATCGGCCGCCACCAGCAGCGGCGCCCGCACGCTGCCGCCGGAGCCGAGCCGCACGGTGACGCCGGCGCTGTCGGCGGCGAAATCGGCAACGGTTTCGCCGGAGAGGATTTCCACCCCGGCTTCGAGGGCAGCTTCTTCGATGGCGTCGGTCAGCGCACCGGCCGGCACCATGTAGACGAACGGTTCGCCCGGCTCCACGTCGCCGGCAAAGGTCAGGAAGACCGGGCGCACGCTGTCGCGCAGCTTGCTGTCGGTGACAATCATCTGCGTCACGGGCTGCACGAGGCTCTCCACCCGATGCCACACCCCGAGGCGGGTCAGCATGCGGCGGGCGGCGGCGGCGATGGCCAGGGCACGTTCGTCCGACGGGCTGTTGCGGCGGTCGGGAGCGGGGCGGGCATCTACCAGAACCACTCGCGCGCGCGGGTCGGCCCGGCGCACGGCAAGCGCGGTACAGAGCCCGACGGAGCCGCCGCCGGCAATGACGAGATCGGCGCTGCGTGCAGCGCCTGCTGCGCCGGCTGTCGCGGTGCCGCCCTGTGCTGTTGCCATCGTCATGATCTGCTTCTCCTGAGAACCTGTCCGGGCGGGGTGCCGGCTTGCGCCTGCCGGTCCTCCCGCCCGCCTGCGGCCACGGGGATCGCGGCGGGCTTGACACCCCCGCCGCCGCGGCGCCCCATCCGGGACTTTCCCGGAGAGGATGCCGGTCGCCGGCATTTCCCGGGGCCGAATCAGACGTCAACTCAACCGACGCCAAGTCAACCCGTGCCTGCGGAGGAAACCCTGCGATGAACCGTGCCGTCGCGGCCTTGCTTTCGATACTCGATCTGGAGCAGATCGAACAGAACCTCTACCGCGGCCATAGCCCGCAGGACGGCTGGCAGCGTGTTTTCGGCGGTCAGGTCATCGCGCAGGCGCTGGTGGCCGCCAGCCGCACCGTGACCGGCCGCGAGGCGCATTCCCTGCACGGCTATTTCCTGCGCGGCGGCGATCCGTCGGTCCCCATCATCTATGACGTGGAGCGGGTGCGCGACGGGCGCTCCTATGCCACGCGCCGGGTGCAGGCCATCCAGCACGGTGCGCCGATCTTCATCCTCTCCGCGTCGTTCAAGGTTGCCGAGGAAACGACGCTGGCCCACCAGATCGAGATGGAGGCCGTGCCACCGCCGGAGAGCCTTGCCACGCAGGACGAGCTGCTGTCCGGCGCGCTCGACAAGCTGCCCCCGGTGGTGCGCGTCTATTTCACCGGCGAGCGCCCGATCGAGGTGCGCCCGCTCGATACCACGCATTATCTTACGTCCGATCCGCTGCCGCCGCGCCAGAAGGTCTGGGTGCGCGTCAACGGCAGCCTGCCGGACGATCCGGCGGTGCATCGCTGTGCGCTGGCTTATGCGTCCGATTTCACGCTGCTCGACACCTCGCTCTTTCCCCACGGGCGGCGGGTATTCGATCCCGATGTCCTGCTCGCCTCGCTCGATCATGCCATGTGGTTCCATCGTCCGTTCCGGGCCGACGACTGGCTGCTCTACGTGCAGGACAGTCCCTCGGTCTATGGCGGACGCGGCTTCAATCGTGGCAGCGTCTATGACCGCGCGGGCCGGCTCGTCGCCTCGGCGACGCAGGAAGGCGTGGTCCGCCTCAATGACGGGCGGGATTGAAACGGGTCATATGATGCGGCCTAAATTTTAGGCTGCATCGTGCTTGCAGAATAAGCACTTCATGGCGTGCTGCCGACGCTCTCATGGTGGTTCTGTGACCATGAGCAAATTTGCAGCATCGCGGC
>DAIPYB010000431.1:0-3099 GCA_036782955.1 Pseudoxanthobacter sp.
CGCAGAAGATGGCTGGGCGGCGGTCGGAGCGGCTGCAGGCGCCGGGACGGAAGCAGGGGCCGGTGCGGACGGCGCGGGAACCGGCGACGCTGGCACCGGAAACACGGGCACGGGCGCCGGCGGGGCCGGGCGTGGCGCCGGGGCGGCGGGGATCTTCAGCGAAGGCGCGGCGGCGGCGGGAGCCGGCGGGGGGGCCCGCACGGGCGCCGGCACGGACACCGAAGCCGGCGGTGCGTTGGAAGCCGGCGGCGGCAGAGGCACCGACAACACCGGCACGGGCGGTGCGACGATCCCGGCCGCCGTCCCGGACGACGTGACCGGGGCCGGCGGAACGATGCGCGGCGCCGGAGCCGCATAGGCCGGAGTGGATGGCGTGACGATGCGCGGCAGCTGCGGCACCGGCACAGCAGGGACCGGCGCGGCGGGCACGGCAACAGCGGCGGCGGGCCCACCCGGCGCGGGAGCCGGCGGCACGACGCTGCCGGGCTGCACGGTCACCGCCGGGGCGGCCGGCACGACAGGCTGCGAAACAGGGGCGGAAGCCGGCGCAGCAGGAACCGTGGGCGCGGGCAGCGTCGTGGCCGGCAGCGGAGCCGTCCCGACCTGCGGCTGGACCGGCGGGGCCTGTGGCGACGGCGCGGCGAGGGTGCGGGGTGCCGCCGCGCGCGGCACGTCAGAGAACCGGGCGCCGGCCGGCGGCAAGGCCGGCGCGGCCGCCGCCACAGGGCCGGCGCCGATGCTGATCGATTGCATGAATGCCAGCAGGGACTGCGGTGTCGCGCTGCGCTCACACAGCCGCACCCGCAGGCGCACGGTGGAAAGACCGCCCGGCCCGGCTGTGGCACCGGAGCCCGTCAGGCCGCTGGCGAGCAGGTTCTGCCAGCCATAAAGGCATGCGACCCCGCTGGCTCCGCCAATGGCAAACCCGAACGGTCCGTAGAGATTGTGGCCGGTATCCGCCGAAATCACCATGGGCACCGGCATGACGCGCGCCATCTCGCGGCCGATCTCGATCGCATCCGGCGCAACACCGCGCGGCGCCGTCTCGGTCGCAGGCGAAGCAATGACGTCGATGGCGTTCTGCCCCAGCGCACCACCCGCGCCCGTCAGCAGGATGGTCTGCTGGACACGACCGTCCTGCCGCTGTTCGACCACCGCCAGCACGGCCGGCCGGCCCGGCGGCGGCACGATCAGTGCCGCGCCGGCGGGCAGCGGCGCAAAGCGAAACTCATCCGGCGGCGCGGACGGACGTCCGAGACCGGCACAGGCGGCAACGCCCAGCACCAGCACCAGCGCCGCGCCTGCGCGCAGCACCGCGGCCGGCGCCGCATTGCGGGCCGGTCCGACAGCCTGTTCGTCTGAGCCGGGGGGCTGGAATTTCATTCAGCATGCCTGAAAGCGGCCGATCCGCTCTCCCGCAAACATTAACAGGCAAGGTTAATTCCCCGTAAAAACGGCGATTTCTCCGTCAACCTTCGTCGCTTTCCCCCCACCTTCGCCGCCCGCCTCAAGTCACAGCCGCGTGATCTGCGCGAAAAATATCTCTCGCCGCGTCGGACCCGCGCGTCCGAAACGTTAGAGGCGGAAAGACACGACCTGCCCACAGGCCGCGCCGCAACGCAGACGGAACCCGGGTGCATGAACAAAGCGCGGATCGGCCTTTTCCTCGCAGCCTGCCTGATTGCGACCGGCGCACTGGCCCAGTCCGGACCGCCACCGGGTGGTCAGGCAGGACCGGGCGGCAATCGCCCGCCGCCGCCGATGTGCGTGCCCGTTGCCCCGCCCGGCCAGAAGCCCGCCAAGCCCTGTCCGCTGCCGCCGCCCAAGGCCGGCATGGCACCGCTGAAAAATGGCGCACCCTGCAAATGCGGCCCCGTGCCGGGCAAGGTGCGCAACGGACCGCCCGGCGGGCCGCCGCCGCAAGGCGGCAAGGCCCCCGGCGCCAGCAGCGGCTCGGCGCAGCCCTGGCTGAACCAGCCGCAGCAATAGGAATGGCCTGCGGAAACCGCGCGCGCTGCCCATCGCAACCGGTTCCGAAGGTCGGCGCGGCGGCGGGCCACCCTCGCCGCCGCGCCTTTCATTTCTCCCGCTGCGCCCTGCCCCGGTGGAAATCCAACGCTTTTCAGGCCCACCGGCCGGCCCGGCACGACGACGGATTTGCACCTTGCCGTGGTGATGCCCATGTTGGCGGCTAGCATCTTTGCGACAGATGCCGGCACTGCCGGCCCGCTTTTCCACGGAGACCAGCGCCCCCATGGCCGCCCCCGTCCGCCGCCCGCACCGCCGCCCTGCCCGGCAGGCTCTCATGGCCGTCCTGATGGCCGCCTGCCTTGCCCCGGCCGCGGGCGTGCCCGCCCTCGCCCAGAGTGCACCTGCGGTGGGTCGCCTGCCGGCTGCCGCGCAGCGCAGCGGCGGCGCCCTGCAGATCACCCCCCCGGCTTCCGCCGTGGTCCAGCCCGCCGCACAGGCCGCCGCGCCTGCCCAGCCTGAGAGCGCACCGCCGCTGCTGCCAGTCGTCGTCAGCAGCGGCGCGCGCGCCAATGCCACCGTACTCGGCCGCATCAACACCTATTTCAACTCGATCCGCACCATGAGCGGCGATTTCGTGCAGTTCTCGCCCGGCGGCGCCCGCGCCGAGGGCAGCTTTGTCATCGCCAAGCCGGGGCGCATCCTGTTCCGCTATGCCCCGCCCTCGAAACTCCTGATCGTATCGGATGGCAAGTCGGTGTCGGTGCGCGACCGCCGCCGCGACGGGCAGGATATCTGGCCGCTTGAAAAGACGCCGCTGCGGCTGCTGCTGTCCGACAACATCGACCTGACGCGAGACACCAAGGTCACCTCCGCCACGGTGCAGGACGGCCTTGTGACCATTGAACTGACCGAGAAGACGGTGTTCGGCACCGGGCGGCTGATCATGGTGTTCGACGAACGCACCGGCGCCCTGAAGCAATGGACGGTGGTCGACGCACAGAATCAGGAAACCTCGGTCGCGATCTACAACACCAAGACCGGCATTCCCATCGATCCGAACTGGTTCAAGATCAACTACCAGCCGCTGCGCTGACCCGGCCGGCGCCACACAGCCCGGTTGTATTTTCG
>DAIPYB010000432.1:0-3090 GCA_036782955.1 Pseudoxanthobacter sp.
TCGTCGCCCAATGCTGCCGCCATGCCGGCATCGACGGAATCAAATACTACGGCAGCAAGACGTACAGCAACTACGTGGTTTGGGATGACGGCTTGTTCCGCATCGCGTCCATGCGCGTGGTTCCCATCGAATAAGGCTGGTATGACAGCTGAATTCGATGTGGTCGGCTTCTTCGATGAGCTCATGTGCGCGCTTGGGGAGATTGCAGGCTACGTCGGCGTGGTCGACCACCCCACCGGCACCGGGCCGTTCCGCTTCGTGGAGCGCGTGCGCGGACAGTCGGTGGAGATCGCCCGCAACGATGCCTACTGGGGCGGGCCGGTCTATCTGGACCGCGTCATCTTCCGTCCGATCCCGGATAACAACGCCCGCGTCGCCGCGCTTGAAACCGGCGAGGTCGATCTCATCTCGTGGCCGCCGCGCGATGCCGTGGAACGCCTGAAGTCGGAAGGCTTCGACGTGCCCAATGTCAGCATTCCTTCGGTCTATTATTACAACGTCAATTTCGCCAACGATGCCTTCCGCGACGTGCGGGTGCGGCAGGCGCTGATCCATTCCATCGACCGCGAGGGGCTGGCGCGCGACCTGCTGAAGGGAACCGCCGCCCCGGCCTACAGCGAGCTGGTGCCCGGCAGCGCCGCCTACGATCCGGCCTTCCGCGATTTCGACTACAACCCGGAAAAGGCCCGGCAGCTCCTGAAGGAAGCCGGCTACGACAACGGCGTCAGCGGCGTTCTCAGCATCTATGCCGGCGGCGAGCCGGTGGCCGAATGGGTGCAGCGCGACGCCGCCAAGGTCGGCATCAGGCTGGACGTGCGCTCCTACGACTGGAACAGCTTCCTCGCGCAGGAGCGCAAGGCCGGCAAGGACGTGGCGCTGAGTTCCATGGAGTGGGGCTTCCTCACGCCCTACTGGCTGGCCATCGTCGCCGACAGCGACAGCCCCTTCAATGTCGGCGGCTACAAGAACCCGGCCTTCGACAAGGCGGTGGCCGCCGCCATCGCCGCCACGGACCCGGCGGAGGAAACCCGCCAGTGGCGCGAGGCCAACCGCATCCTCGCCGCCGATGCCGGCAAGGTGCCTCTGTTCCTTGAGCGCACCCACTATGCCGTGGGCAAGAACGTGCGCGGCTTCGCCTCGCCGGCACAGGCCTGGTACGACCTCAAGGGCGTGTGGCTGGCGCAGCAATAACGCGGCCCGCGCCGCTCTCCCCTTCCCGCAACCGAGGCCGGTGGCCGATGCTCCGCTTCCTCCTGCGCCGCCTTGCCAGCGCCGTCGCCGTGCTGGCGGCGGCAAGCTTCGTGGTGTTCCTGATCGTCCACTTCTCGCCGGCCGATCCGGTGCGGCTGCTCCTCGGCCCGGCCGCCTCGCAGGGCGAGATCGCCGAAATGCGCACCCGCCTCGGCCTCGACCAGCCGCTGCTGGTGCAATACGGCGTCTGGCTCTCGCACCTGCTGCGGGGCGATTTCGGCCAGTCGCTCTCCACGCGGCTGCCGGCGCTGGCCATCATCTGGCCGGCCTATCTCAACACGCTGCTGCTGGCGGTGGCCAGCCTCGCGGTGTCGCTGGTGTTCGGGGTGGCTGCCGGGGTCGTCGCGGGCTTCCGCGCCGGGCGCCTCGCCGACCGGGTGCTGATGTTCATCAGCGAGGTTCTGGCCGCCACGCCGGTGTTCTGGCTGGGCATCGTGCTGATCTGGATTTTCGCCCGCGAACTCGGCTGGCTGCCATCGTCCGGCATGCGCAACATGCGGCTGCGCGGCTCCCATGCCGATCTGCTGGCCCACCTCGTGCTGCCGGCCTTTTCCGCCTCCGTGCTGGCCATCGCCATCATCGCCCGGCTGGTGCGCGGCGCCGTGGTGGAGGTGCTGGCCTCCGACTATGTCCGCATCGCGCGCGCCGCCGGCATGTCGGACGGGCGCATTCTGGCCACGCAGGTCTGGCGCAACATTCTGCCCCCGGTCGTCAGCGTCGGCGGGCTGCAGTTCGGCACGCTGTTCGGCGGCGTCATCTTCGTGGAAACGGTGTTCGCGTGGCCGGGCATCAGCGTGCAGGTGTTCAACGCCATCACCGCCGGCGACATCGCCGTGGTGCAGGCCGGAATCCTGCTGATCGCGGCCACCTTCGTGCTCACAAATCTCGTCGTGGATATCCTGCTCATGCGGCTCAACCCGCGCACGGCAGGCTGAGGGAGGCAGGCCGGATGTCGTTCGTTGCCAGCTTCCTGCCCGCCCCGCTGCGCCGGCCGGCGTTCGGTGCCCGCTTCCGCCATGCCCGCACCGGCCTTGCCATTGCCCTCATCGCCGCCCTCGTCATCCTCGCCCTTGCCGCGCCGTGGATCGCACCGTTCGACCCGGCTGCCGGCGACGGCGCGCTGCGGCTGCGGGGGCCGGGCACCGCAGGCCACCTGCTGGGCCTCGACGGGCAGGGGCGCGACGTGCTGAGCCGGCTCATCTGGGGGGCACGGCCCTCGCTCGTCGCCGGCATCCTGCCGGTGGCGCTGGCGCTGGCCGTCAGCCTGGTGCTGGGGCTCGTCGCCGGCGCCTCGCGCGGGCTGGCCGGCGGCGTCATCATGCGCGTCGTCGATGCGCTGTTCGCCTTTCCGATGATCCTCTACGCCATCGCCGTGGTCACGCTGATGGGGCCGGGGCTGGCCACCATCATCGTCACCATCACGGTTTCGCTGGTGCCCTACATGACGCGCATCGTCCACGGCGCCACGCTGGGCGAAGCCGGCAAGGGCTATCTGGAAATCGCCCGCCTGCTGGGGGCCGGGCGCGGCGCGCTGCTGGTGCGCGAACTCCTGCCCAACGTACTGTCGCCGGCGCTCATCTACGCCACCACGCTGATCGGGCCGATGATCGGCTTTTCCTGCGGCCTCAGTTTCCTCGGGCTCGGCATCCAACCGCCGCAGGCCGACTGGGGGCGCATGACGGTGGAAGGCGTCAGCGTGTTCAATCAGGGCGCGGTGCATGTCGTGCTGGCGCCGGGCCTTGCCATCATCGTCACCTCGCTCGCCTTCAACTGGCTGGGCAGCGGGCTGCGCGACCTGCTCGATCCGCAGCAGCAGGGCTGAGGGAGCCACCCGCGATG
>DAIPYB010000433.1:0-3062 GCA_036782955.1 Pseudoxanthobacter sp.
ACAGCGCATAGGCGAGGTAGCGCTCTTCGAGCGCCTCGCGCAGATCGACCGGTTCAATGGAACCGCCGGACGGAATCAGATCTTTTCCCATGTCTTTCGGGATAAGGCGCTGCCCGCCTCACGGCAAGAACCGGGCGCATCGCCTGCTGCAACACCCGCGCCGGCGTTGCAGCCATCACACGGCGCGCAGCCTCACTGATAGGCCACGCAGCGCCGGCCGGGGCCGGTCGAGACCTTGCCGGACGCGTAATCGAACGCGGCTTCGACTTCGATTCCGGCCGTGAAGCCGTCCTTCTCGATAGCGTGCAGTTTCGGGCAGGTCTTTTTGGTCGGTTTCTCGTCGCTTGCCGCCCAGAAGGTGGCGCGGCTGTCGCCGAACGAGATGTCCTCGTCGGAATACCCGTTGGCATATATCCGGCCACGCGAAGCCAGATTGTAGATCACCAGCTCCCGATCCGGTCCGGTTCCGGAATCGATGAAGAGATATTGATCCTTCAGCTTCAGGAGAAAGAACGGATCGCCATCTTCGCTGTTGGGATTGCCGATCACGAAATCGCCCTTCTGCGCCCTGAAGGCACAGGCCGGCTTCGCATCGCCTTCCTTCTCGCGCACGATATAGCTGTTGCCGACACTGTCCTTGTACGGCTTCTCGACGATCAGGTACCGGTCGTTCTGCGTGCAGACCGGCTTGGCCGCAGCGGGGGCGATATCCGCGACAAAGGCCGTCGTCAGCGCGGCGATGGCGATCAGGCCCGGCATTGCGGATGAACTGCGTCCCATATCCCCGTCTCCCTGTTGCGTGCGGTTCTCAGAATAGCAGCGCGACGCTGGCCTTCAATGCCCGTCCCGCCCGGCTTCCGACCGCCGCAAGGCGGAAAGGAACAGGTCGCGCGCCGCCGGCAGCCCGTCGCGTCCATCGCCCGGCGCCACGAGATGGCGCATCAGGAAATGCCCGGTCAGCCGCAGTCCTTCGGCGATATCGTCGGCATCCGGTGGGCGGTTCATGCCGCGGTCGGTCAGGAAGCGCGGCAGTGGCAACAGCCGGTCAATCCACGGCGCCGCCGCCTCGCCGCACACCGCGCGCCCGGTACGGGGCGAAACATGGGAGAGGTTGTCTTCCGTGCCGGTAACGGCGCAACGCGTCAGGTCCAGCCCGAAGCCCATTTCTTCCAGAAAAGCCAGTTCGAAGCGCACCAGCAGCGGCCCGGCCAGAGCGGGATCGGCCACATGGTCCAGCACCAGCGCCAGCAACTGGTAGAGCGCCGGGTGGGTGTCGCGCTCCGGCAGGTGGGCCATGTAGGCCACCAGCGTGGCGGCGGCAAAACTGCCGACCGCGGTTTCCATCAGCATGGCGGCGCGCGAGACAAGCGGCTCGACGCGATAAAGCCCGAGCTGGTCGTCGAGGCGGGCGCGCCAGACACAGTCCACCGTGTTGCCGGGCTGCAGCACGGGTTGCATCCGGCGCGAGCGGGCCGAACGCACCAACCCGGCATGGCGGCCGTGGGCACACGTCATCAGGTCCACAACGGCCGCGCTTTCGCCGGCCGGGCGCACCTTCAGCACAATGCCCTCGTCGCGCCACTCCATGCGCCCCGCCCGTGACAGCCCGCCTTATTCGGGAAATTCCAGCCCCATCTCGCGGTAACGCTCCGGATCGTCGGACCAGCTGTCGCGCACCTTCACGAACAGGAAAAGATGCACCGGGTGCTCGACGATGGCCTGTATCTCCTCGCGGGAAGCCTGCGAGATGGCCTTGATGGTCTGGCCGCCCTTGCCGAGCACGATCTTCTTCTGGCTTTCGCGCTCGACGAAAATCGTCTGCTCGATGCGCACCGCGCCGCCCTTCAGCTCCTTCCACTGCTCGGTTTCCACCGTGGAGGCGTAGGGCAGTTCCTCATGCAGCCGCAGCATCATCTTTTCGCGGGTGATCTCGGCCGCAAGCTGGCGCATGGGCAGATCGGAGATCTGGTCCTCCGGATAAAGCCACGGGCCGGGCTGCACGCCGGCGGCGAAATAATCCAGCACGTCTTCCACACCGCTGCCGGTGAGCGAGGAAATCATGAACGTGCGGTCGAATTTCGCCTTCTCGTTCAGCGCCTGCGCAAGAGCCAGCAGTGTGTCGCGCTTGACGAGATCGATCTTGGTCAGGATCAGCACCTTGGGCTGACGAACCTCGCCGAGCGTGGCGAGGATGGCTTCCACCTCCTCATCGATGCCCTTGCGGGAATCGACCAGCACGCCCACCAGATCGGCGTCCTTCGCTCCGCCCCATGCGGTCGTCACCATTGCACGGTCCAGCCGGCGCCGCGGGCGAAAGATGCCCGGCGTGTCGACGAAGATGATCTGCGCCTCGTCCTTCAGTGCAATGCCGCGCACCAGCGCGCGCGTCGTCTGCACCTTGTGGGTGACGATGGAAACCTTGGCCCCGACGAGGGCATTGAGAAGCGTGGACTTGCCCGCATTCGGGGCGCCGATGAGCGCCACGAAACCGCAACGCGGTTCGGCCGGGGCGTCGTCGCCGGCCGGCACGTCGATGTCGTCAGCCGCCATGTTTATTCTCCGACCATATTCCTGCGCGCATCAGAAAGGCCGCCGCAGCCACCTGCTCGGCCTCGCGCTTAGACTTGCCCTGCCCTTCGGCCGGTTCCTGCCCTTCAACCGTCACGCAGACGACGAAGACCGGTGCGTGATCCGGCCCGCTGCGATCGATGAGCGCATAAGCCGGCGTCGGCAATCCGCGTCCCTGCGCCCACTCCTGCAAGGTCGTCTTGGCATCGCGCGGCGCCTTCACGGCCTCGCGCATTCGCTCGCCCCACAGGCGCTGCACGGTATCGCGCGCCACCTCGAAGCCGGCATCCAGATAGAGCGCGGCGAGCACCGCCTCGCACACATCGCCGAGAATGGCCACCTTGCGTCGACCGCCGCCCTGCGCCTCGCCGCTGCCCACGATCATGGCCTGATCCAGCCCCAGATCGTCCACGCCCAGGCGGGTCAGCGCGCTGTCGGCGATGGCGCGGCTGAGGCGCCCGTCACCCTCGACCAGTGCGAAATCGATCACCCGC
>DAIPYB010000434.1:0-3034 GCA_036782955.1 Pseudoxanthobacter sp.
GGAAGCCGTCACGCCCCACCCGAAGCCGCTCCGGACGGCCGTCCCCGCTCAGTCCGGACTGGCCCCGTCCTCCAGTGGTTCCTCGTCGGGCGCCAGCCCGTCGTCGCCAGCCACCGGAGCGCCGCCCGCCGAAGGCGGCAGGGTGTCGAGCAGGCCCGCAGCCTTCAGTTCGTCCAGCCCCGGCAGGTCGGTCACGCTTTCCAGCCCGAAATGCTCCAGAAAGCCCAGCGTCGTGCCATATGTCACCGGTCTCCCGGGCGCGCGGCGCCGGCCGCGCATGCGGATGAAGCCGGCCTCCATCAGCACGTCCAGCGTGCCGCGCGAAGTGGCGACGCCGCGAATCGCCTCGATCTCGGCGCGTGTCACCGGCTGGTGGTAGGCGATGATCGACAATGTCTCCAGCGCCGCACGCGACAGGCGCCTCGGCTCCACCGCATCGCGCTTCAGCAGAAAACCGAGATCGGGCGCGGTGCGAAACACATAGCCGCCGCCGACAACCACCAGATTGACGCCCCGATGCGCATAGAGCCGCGCAAGATCGGCCAGAATGGCGGGCACGTCGCTGCCCTCCGGCAGCCGTTCAGCCAGTTGCGCCTCCGTCAGAGGCGAGGCGCTGGCAAACAGCAACGCCTCCACCATGCGGGCCAGTTCGTGGCGGGCGGCGGCGCGCTCGGTGGAAAGCTCTATCATGGCGCCTCCTCCTCTGGCGGCAGCAGGCCGTGACCGGCCTCGCCCGGCCGGCTGGCCCGCACGAAAAGCGGCGCGAACGGCGCCTCCTGCCGGATTTCCAGCCCGCCTTCCCGCGCCAGTTCCAGCGTGGCCGAAAACGAACTTGCCCGCACCGTCACGCGTTCCTCGCCGGTGCGCATGTAATCGGCCAGCAGGGCGTCGATTTCCACCCACCCGGCCGCACTGCCGATCAGGCGCTCAAGCACGAGCCGGGCATCCAGCAGCGACCAGACGGTGCGCCGGCCCACCTCTACCCGCGTGACCATCGAACGCTGGCGATGATTGGCATAGGCCACCAGCAGGTCGTAAAGCGACACCTGCCACTCCGGCCGCTTCTCGACCACCACCGCCTCGGGCGCGCCACGGGAGAAGACATCGATGCCGAGGCGCCGGCGGGCCATCAGCCGCCCCGCGACATCGCGCATCGCATCGAGACGACGCAGGCGGAAGGCCAGATCGGCCGCCAGCATTTCGCCGGAAGGCTCATCGTCGTCCGGCTCGTCCGGCACCAGCAGCCGCGATTTCAGGTAGGCGAGCCACGCCGCCATGACGAGATAATCGGCCGCCAGTTCCAGCCGCAGCCGCCGGGCCGCGGCGATGAAGGCCAGATATTGCTCGGCGAGTTCGAGAATGGAGATCCGTGCCAGATCGAGCTTCTGGCTGCGGGCAAGTGAGAGCAGCAGGTCGAGCGGCCCCTCGAAGCCGACGACATCGACCACCAGCCCGCCCTCGTCCCCGGCGGTCGCCGGGCCGTCCGACAGCAGCGGCATCCGCGCGGGATCGTCCGCCTCCCGGTCGCTCATGCGATCGCGGAGGCCATCAGGCCGGAAAGCAGCGCCAGCGCCTTTTCGCGGTCGAACGGCAGCGGCGCGGAACGGGCCGCGAGCGCGCGGGCACAGCGTGCAGCCGGCACGCCCGCCAGAACCGGACTGGCCGCCGCCACCGCTTCCATCTCGTCCAGCCGGCCGTTGCAGTGCAGCGCCAGATCGCATCCGGCCGCGAACGCCCGCTCCGCGCGCATGCCGAGATCGCCCTCCAGCGCCTGCATGGAAAGATCGTCGCTCATCAGCGCGCCGTCGAAGCCGATATCGCGCCGGATGACATCCTCGATAACCGTCCGCGACTGGGTGGCCGGGCGGGCATCGTCGATGGCGGTGAATACGATATGGGCGGTCATCGCCAGCGGAAGATGAGAAAAAGCCCGGAACGGTATGAAATCACTGGCCTCCAGCGCCTCGCGCGAAGCCGTGACCACTGGCAGCGACAGGTGCGAATCGACCATCGTGCGGCCATGGCCGGGCACATGCTTCATCACCGGCAGCACGCCGCCGCCGGTCAGGCCCTTCACCGCCGCGCCGGCCAGCGCCACGATATCCGCTGCCTCCGGCGCATAGGCACGGTCGCCGATCACGTCATGCACCCCGGGCACCGGCACATCCAGCACCGGCAGGCAATCGACGGTGACGCCGGCCTCGAACAGTTCTTCCGCCATCAGGCGCGTGACCAGTTCGGCCGCCTCAAGCCCGGCGGCGCGGTCGCCGGCATAAAGCCGGCCGAAGGCCGCGGCCGGCGGATAGGCGCGCCAGTGCGGCGGACGCAACCGCTGCACCCGGCCCCCTTCCTGATCGATCAGGACCGGCGCGTCCGGCCGGCCGACAGCCTCGCGGAAGGCCGTCGTCAGGGCAGCCACCTGCGCGCGGTCGCGGCAGTTGCGCCGGAACAGGATCAGCCCCCACGGCTGCGCTTCCGCGAGAAAACCAGCCTCGCGCGATGACAGCTCCTCGCCGGCAAGGCCGGTAATGAAGGCGCGGGTCATGTCACTCCGTTTCCTGATTTTCGCCGGCCGCCGGGCAGCGGCGGCATCAGCTGCGCACGACGAAGCAGCTTCCGCCCGCCGCCTTCAGGCGGCTGCACAGGGTGTTCGCCGCCGCCGCCGTCGGGGCCCCCACGCGCACCCGGTAGAATGTGCCGCGATCGCCGAGGCGGGCGGTGACGATGGTCGGTGTCGCATTGCCCAGCACGGCCGGGAAACGCCGCTTCAGCGCTGCAAACGCCTTTTCGGCATCGGCATGGCTTTTCTGCGAGGCGACCTGAACACCGAACGGTGCGTCCGCAGCGTCGCCGGCGGCGGCGCTGGGGACGGCATCGTTCGCGGGAGCCGCAACACTCGCCGTTTCCGGAACACTTGCCGCTTCCTGAACACTTGCCGCTTCCGGAACTGGCGGGGCCGCCTCGGGGGCAGGCTGCACTGCGGTCGCGGCGGCAACCTGAGGCACAGCAACTTGCGGCGCTTCGGCCTGCTGCG
>DAIPYB010000435.1:0-3015 GCA_036782955.1 Pseudoxanthobacter sp.
CGGTGTGGGTCTTCTTGGCGATGAAGTCGAACACCTTGCCGTCCTTCAGGCCGTAGTCGGCAATGCGGTCCACATGGCCGTTCTGGTCGAAATAGATCGCCAGAACGCGCTGGTCGACGATTTTCGGCTGCATGAAGGCGACGGTGCGCACCGTCTTCTGCGAGATGTAGTAAAACGCCTCGTTGCCGATGGTGCTGGTCGTGGAGGGCGTGCCGAGCGCCAGAAGCACCTGTTCGCGGCTGGCGCCGATGGGCACCTGCTGCAGCGTGTCCTCGCCCAGCACATAGCCGTGAACGTAGGTTTCGCTGATGCAGCCGGCCAGCGGCAGCGTTCCGATCAGTGCCGCACCGAGAAGCAGGGCGCGGGCCCGCCGGCCGGCCGTGGCCTGCGCATGCGGCCCGGCAGCAGATTCGCAAGGGACGATTAGAGCATCGGCGCGCTGCACCTTGGCTTCCTCCAGAACCTCAAAAAAGCGCCGGCCCGCAGGCCGGCCGGATTGCCGTCCGGATCATCCGCCCGCCCCGGAGGCGGACAATGACGGACGGCAGGACCACGAACGTCAGAAACCGGATGTTGCTGTCAATCGCGGCGTTGTCATGTCGGCTTGGCGCGCTCATGTTGCCAGTCGCGCGTTTCGGGCCGCAGTTTGGGGCAGGCGGCAGCAGTGCGCAATCCCGCCGGCGTTGCCAGCGGCGGTCGCGGGCGCCATTATCGGCGAACCGACGCTTCTGCGCCCTTGTGGGCGCCGGTCCGCTGTCCGCCCTTTTTTATGCCGTCCGTCCTGCCGCCCGCTGTCGGGCGGCTCACCCGTCGAAGCCCGCCATGCTCTCTTGCCTGCCATGATCTTCCGACTGTTTCGCCGGCGGGAGATGCGCCCCGATGCGCTCTATGGCGCCATCGTTATGCAGGCCCGCCGGCCCGCGTTCTATCGCCGCTTCGGCGTGGGTGACACCGTGGACGGCCGGTTCGAGATGGTGGTGCTGCATGCCGTGCTGGTGTTTCGCCGCCTGCGGCGCCAGGGTGAGGGGGGCGAGGCACCGATGCAGGCGCTGCTCGATCTGTTCTTTGCCGACATGGAACATTCTTTGCGGGAAATGGGCACGTCCGATCTTGCCGTTCCGCGCCGGATGCGCGACATGGCATCGGCGTTCTATGGTCGCCTTGATGCCTATGTCGGCGCGCTTGATGACCGATCGCAGGCGGCCCTGGCCGCGGCACTCGGCCGCAATGTCTTCGCAGGCGCGGCCGTTTCTCCGCAGGCGGCGGCACTCGCTGCCTATGTGTTTTCCGCTGCGGCCGGCCTCGAAGGGCAGGCGGCGGCCGATCTTCTCGAAGGCCGGGTCGTATTTGGCGATCCGGCAGATTTCATAACCGGAGACCCGGCATGAGCACTTCGTCGGAAAATCCCTCCCTCTCGCATCCGGTCAGCGTGCGCGAGATCGGCGATGCACCGGTGCGGGTGGCTTTCACGGCCACCGCGCAACAGTGCCGCGAGCTGGCTGAGGGGCTGGGCATCCCGGCTGTGGAGAGCCTCGATGCGCGCTTCGAACTGCGCGGCCGGCGCGATGGTCGCGTCACCATTGCCGGCCATGTGAGCGCACGGGTGGTGCAGGCGTGTATTCTTACGCTGGATCCCGTGCCCGGTGAGGTGGAGGAGGATGTGGACATCGCCTTCGCCCCGCCGGCGTGGTTCGCCCGCCTGCCGGCCGAGACAGAGCTGGAACTCGACGCCTTTGCCGACGATCCGCCGGATTTGCTGGAGAGCGATACGATCGATCTCGGCCATGTTGCCGCGGAGTTCGTGGCGCTGGGGCTCGATCCCTATCCGCGCGCGACCGGCGCCACGTTCGACGAGGTCGATACCGACCCCGCCGGCAAGGTCGAGAAGCCGTCTCCGTTCGCGGCGCTGAAGCGGCTTAAGCCGGACGGCGAATGATGAAATCCGATTGTGCATCCGGCAGTCGCAGAGCCGCGTTGAGCGCAACGACGGTTGCCAGCTTCGGAGGAATCGCTATGGTCGCCCCTCCGTCGGGGTGTTCGGCCGCGCCGTTTTCGGCGCCGGGGGCCGGGCACGGGGTTTCGCCGCGCTGCCGGAAGCGGGCGGAAGAGAGAGCGGGGATCTGAACGGATGCCGAAGCAAGTCACCTTATCGCTCGACGCCATGGGGGGCGATCGGGGAGCCGAGGTGGTCGTGCCGGGCGCCGAAATCGCCCTTCAGCGTTGCCCTTCGCTGCGCCTGCGGCTCTATGGCGATCTCGCCACCATGCAGCCGCTGGTGAACGCGCATCCGCGGGTGAAGGCGGCTGCGGAACTGATCCACTGCGAAGTTGCCGTGGGCATGGACGAAAAGCCGAGTCAGGCGCTGCGGCACGGCCGCTGGAAGTCGTCGATGTGGCGGGCGATCGACGCGGTCAAGGCCGGGGAGGCGGATGCCGCCATTTCCGCCGGCAACACCGGCGCGCTGATGGCCATGGCCAAGTTCTGCCTGCGTACGCTGGACGGCGTGGAGCGGCCGGCGATTGCGGCGGTGTGGCCGACGCTGCGGGGCGAATCAATCGTCCTTGATTGCGGCGCGACGATCGGCGCCGATGCGCAGCAGCTTGTCGATTTCGCCATTCTCGGCGGGGCCATGGCCCGTGTCGTGCTGGGCGTTCCGGTGCCTTCCGTCGGCCTGCTCAATGTCGGCGTGGAAGAAGTGAAGGGCATCGAGGAGATTCGCGCCGCGGGTCGCCTGCTGCGCACCAACCCCCTGCCTACGCTCAATTATCACGGCTTCGTGGAAGGCGACGACATCGGCGCCGGCACCGTGGACGTGGTGGTGACCGAGGGTTTCTCCGGCAATATCGCACTGAAGGCGGCGGAAGGAACGGCCAAGCAGATCGCCCAGTTCCTGCGCGGCGCCATGCGTCATTCGCTTCGCACCAAGATCGGCTATCTTCTTGCCCGGCCGGCCTTTGCGATGCTCAAAGAAAAGCTCGATCCGCGCAAGTCCAACGGGGGCGTGTTCCTCGGGCT
>DAIPYB010000436.1:0-3013 GCA_036782955.1 Pseudoxanthobacter sp.
CCTCATGCAGGATGAGGCTTTCCAGAAAGGCCCGGTCGCTCGGCCGCGCGCTGAAAGAGGGGCGCTCCGGCCCCTCCCCGTCCGCGCCGCCGGCACCCGCTCCGTGGGCATCCGTCTGCATCGGCGGAATGCGCACGCTCTGTCCGGAAGCGAGCCGTGTGGATGTCTTGACGCGCGCGCCATCGACCCGGACCTGACCCGATCGCAGCAGCTTCTGCAACTGCACGAACCCGAGTCCCGGATAATGCGCCTTGAACCAGCGATCGAGACGCATGCCGTCTTCGTCGCGGCCGACAACTATGGTGTAAACGCCTGCCATGGCGCCACAGGTGACAGTTTCCGCGCGTTTTCGCAAGCACGGCGACAGGCGGCATCCACCTTTTCCGCGCAGGCCAGCCCTGCGCGGCTCGCCTTCAATGGAACATCAGCCGCCCGGCCGCCATGCCGCCGCCGACCGCCAGCAGCGAAACGATGACCGAGCCCAGCACATAGGCCGCCGCCAGTCCGATCTCGCCCCGCTCCCACAAAAAGAAGCTGTCGAGAGAGAAGGTGGAAAAGGTGGTGTAGCCGCCGAGCACGCCGGTCGTGAAGAAGATGCGGAACCAGCGGGTCGGCGAAGGCTCCTGAAAGGCCAGCCATGAAATCACCAGCCCCATCACGAGCGAGCCGGTGATATTGATGAACAGCGTACCCCACGGAAACGCCGACCCCAGCGCCTTCAGGCTGAAAGCGCCGATATAATACCTGACGACGGCCCCAAGGCCGCCGCCCACGAACACCAGCAATGCCTCGGACATCAAGCCCCCCGCGCCCGGCCGGCCGCCGGCCCCTGTGGCGGGCAGTTTGCGCCAATCACCGGCAAACGCAACGCACGCCCAGCCGCCGATCCGGGGAAAACGCCGCTCCTCCGGCCCCGGTCGTCAGCCGCGCCCCTGCCGCTCGCGGCGCAGTTGCGACCAGCGTTCCAGTCGCTCGCCCAGAATGCGCTCGAAACCGCGCGGCGTCGGTCGGTAGAATGTCTGCCGGCCCAGCGCCTCGGGGAAATAGTCCTGCCCCGAAAAAGCATCCGGCTCGTCGTGGTCATAGCGATATCCGGTGCCGTAGCCTTCCTGCTTCATCAGCCGCGTCGGCGCATTGAGAATGGTCTTGGGCGGCACCAGAGAGCCATTCTCCTTGGCGGTGCGTACAGCCGCCTTGTAGGCGAGATAGCCGGCGTTCGACTTCGGCGCCGTCGCCAGATAGATTGCGGCCTGCGCCAGCGCCAGTTCGCCCTCGGGGCTGCCCAGAAAGTGATAGGCGTCCTTCGCCGCGTTGCAGACGACGAGGGCCTGTGGATCGGCAAGGCCAATATCCTCCACCGCCATGCGCACCAGACGGCGGGCGACGAACAGCGGGTCCTCGCCGGCATCCAGCATGCGGCAGAGATAATAGAGCGTGGCATCGGGATCGGAGCCGCGCACCGATTTATGGAGCGCCGAAATCAGGTTGTAGTGGCCGTCTTCGGACTTGTCGTAGATCGGTGCCCGCCGTTGCAGCACGGCCTGCAGGCGCCGGGCGTCGAAAACCTCTCCGGGACCCGCCGCCCGCCAGCCCTCCTCCGCCAGCGTCAGCGAAGCGCGCCCGTCCCCGTCCGCCATGCGCACCAGCAAGGCGCGGGCTTCGGCATCCAGCGGCAGGGGGCGGTTTTCCGCCTGCTCCGCGCGCGAAAGCAGGCTGTCTATCGCCTCGCTCTCGAGCGGGCGGAACACCAGCACCTGCGCGCGCGAAAGCAGCGCCGCGTTCAGCTCGAACGACGGGTTCTCCGTCGTCGCACCCACCAGCGTGACGGTGCCATCCTCCATGACTGGCAGGAACGAATCCTGCTGTGCCTTGTTGAAACGATGGATCTCGTCGACGAACAGCAATGTGCCCTTGCCCATCGCCCGCCGGCCGCGTGCGCCGTCAAACAGCTTCTTCAGGTCAGCGACGCCGGTATGAATGGCCGAGACCTGCTCAAAGGCAAGATCGGTGGCGCCCGCCAGCAGCCGCGCCACCGTGGTCTTGCCGGTGCCCGGCGGGCCCCACAGCACCAGACTGCCCACCGAGCCGGACCGCAGCATCCGCGTCAGCGTTCCGTCGGGCCCGACCAGATGATCCTGCCCCACCACATCGGCCAGCTGGCGCGGCCGCAGCCGGTCAGCGAGCGGCCGCGGCGCCTGCCGCTCAAGTCCGGCGGCTGAAAACAGATCCGACATCGTGCCCTCCCCGGCCGCCGCCGGCCGCCTCGCTCAGCCCCGCAGGACGATCTGCAACACCCGGCCATCGCGTTCCACCGCGATGCGCCACACGCCGGCGCGCGTGCTCAGCGCACGCGCGGCCGCCGCCGCATTTTCCGGCGCCACGCCGTTGATCTCCACCAGTATGTCACCGCGCCGGAACCCGACCCGCCCAGCGATCGACCCGTCGCCAACGGCGGACACCGCCACGCCCCTCCGGTCGCCTGGCAGGCCCAATTCGTCATTGGCCGCCGGCGAAAGATTGACGATGGTCGCGCCGCCAAGTGGCGATACCCCGGAAAGGGTGCGGGCGTCGCGCGCCGGCACCTCCGGCGCCTCGACGAGCGCCACGCTGACACTTTCCGTCTTGCCACCACGCAACAGGCCCAGCTTCACAGAGCCGCCCAGAGGCCGCGTCGTGAAGCGATAGCCGAAGCCATCGGGGTCGTCGATTTCCTTGCCGTCCACCGACACGATCAGGTCACCGACGCGAAGGCCCGCTTCCTGTGCAGGTCCGCCCTCGACAACCGCCGTCACGATGGCGCCCTCGGGCCGCCGCAGCCCGAGGCCATCGGCGATATCCGCTGAAACGGTCTGCAGCGTCGCGCCCAGCCACGGCCGGTGAATGACCCCACCCTGTCGGGCAGCATCCACCACCTGCCGTACCATATTGGCCGGAATGGCAAACCCAATGCCGATATTGCCGCCGGAGCGGGAATAGATGGCGGTATTGATACCCACCACGTTGCCGGCAACAT
>DAIPYB010000437.1:0-3010 GCA_036782955.1 Pseudoxanthobacter sp.
TCGAAAACGTGGTGCGCGAAAATGCTGCCCGGACCCCGCCAAGACCCGATATGCGGACGTCGAACACGTCGCCGGGATTTACCGCCACCATGGGGCCAAGGGCTCCCGACAGGATGGTGTCGCCCGCCCGCAGCGGGTGGCCGACCTTTGCCATGACACGCGCGAGCCACAAGGCGGCGTTGAGGGGCGAGCCCATGCAGGCGGCGCCGGCCCCGACCGAAACCGGCTCGCCGGCCTTTTCCATCACCATGCCGCATAGCCGCGGATCGAAGGCGGACAGCCCAACCGGCCGCGAACCGAGCACATAGAGCCCGGAAGATGCATTGTCGGCGATGGTGTCGGTGATGCGGATGTCCCACCCGGCAACGCGGGAGCCGACGATCTCGATGGCGGGAACGGCATAGTCGATGGCACGGAACAGGTCGGCGACCGTGAGCTGCTCACCGTCCAGATCGCGGCCGAGCACGAAGGCGATTTCCGCCTCCACCTTCGGCTGCATCACATCGGCAAGCGCGATTTCCTCGCCGTCGCCGCGCGCCATGTCGGCGAACAACATGCCGTAGTCCGGCTGGTCGACGCCGAGCTGCTTCTGTACGGCAATCGATGTGAGGCCGATCTTGCGACCGGTGAGGCGGCGGCCGGCATCCAGCGCCTTGACGGTGTTGAGCGCCTGAACGGCATAGGCAGCGGCCAGATCGCCGGCTTCGAGCAGGTCGCGGATCGGCGCACACGGCGTGCCGGAGGCCTGCGCGGCGGCAAGCCGGTCGGCGGCCTCGCGGATGGCGCCTTGGGAGGTGGTCATGAGCGGTTCATCCCCTGTTGGGAGAGGGCCGGGTGGCAGGGCGGTGCCTGCCGGCCCGGCCGGTCGGATCAGAGCTTCACGCAGACGTTCGTGATCTCGGTGTAGAATTCCAGCGAGTGCACGCCGCCTTCCCGGCCAATGCCGGATGCCTTGGCGCCGCCGAAAGCCGTGCGCAGATCGCGCAGGAACCACGAATTGACCCAGCAGATACCGACATCCATCTGCGCGGCGACGCGGTGGGCGCGCGAGAGGTTTTCCGTCCACACCGCAGCGGCCAGCCCGTAAGGCGTGGCGTTGGCGAGCTGCACGGCCTCCTCCTCGGTGTCGAACGGGCGGATGTGGCAGCAGGGGCCGAAGATTTCTTCCGTCACGATGGCGGCGTCGTCGGCGGCGCCGACCCAGATGGTGGGCTCAACCCACGCACCGCCCTCAAGCTCGGCCGGCATGTCCGGCACGCCGCCGCCGGTGACGACAGTGGCACCCTGCTCGACCGCTTTCTTGTAGTAGCTAAGCACCTTGGAGCGATGCTCCTGGCTGACCAGCGGGCCGATGCCGGTGGCCGGATCTTCCGGCCGGCCGAAGCGCAGCGCCTCCGCACCGGCCTTGAGGCGGGCCACGAACGCATCGAACACCGGGCGCTCGACGAACACGCGCTCGGTGCCGAGGCACACCTGCCCGCAATTGGCAAAGACCGAGCGCATGGTGCCCTCGATGGCCTTGTCGAGATCGGCATCGGCAAACACGATCGCCGGATTCTTGCCGCCGAGCTCGAACGACACCGGCCGGATGCCGTGCGCCGCTTGCCGCATGATGGCTTCGCCGGTGCGGGTTTCGCCGGTGAAGGTGATGCCGTTGACGCCGGGGTGCTGGGTCAGGAACTCGCCGGCGGAGTCCGGGCCGAAACCGTGGACGACGTTATAGACGCCCTTCGGCACGCCAACCGCGTTCATGACCTCGCCGAGCAGCGTGGCGGTCAGCGGCGTCTCCTCCGACGGCTTCACGACCACGGTGTTGCCGAGCGCCAGAGCGGGGCCGACCTTCCATGTCATCAGGAGCAGCGGCAGGTTCCACGGCGAGATGACGGCGATGACGCCGCGCGGCCGCCGCAGGGCATAATTGAGGGCGCCGGCACCGTCCGGCGTCGGGGTCTGGAAGCACTCCGTGGCAATGGTCTTGACCACGTCCGTGAACATTTTGAAATTCGCCGCGCCGCGCGGGATATCGATGTGCGAGGCGAGGCTCATCGGCTTGCCGGTGTCGAGGCACTCGGCTTCCAGAAAGTCGTTGAAACGGGCATTGATGCCGTCCGCCACGGCGGCGAGCAGGTCGGTGCGCTGGGCGACCGTCAGCCGGCCCCATTCACCGTGCAGGGCGGAGCGGGCCGCCGCCACCGCGGCATCGACCTCCGCACGGCCGCCTTCCGGCACGCTGCCGATGAGCGATCCGTCCACGGGGCAGAAGTTTTGCCAGCTCTTGCCCGTGGTGCCCTGCGTGAACGCGCCGTCGATGAAGTGGGCGGCGTCGCGCCGGGCGGCGGACTGGCTGAGTGGTCTGGCGTTGGCAAGCGAATGAACGGCCATTGAAATCTCTCCCGAATGTCGTGTGGCGCGCGGGGCGGACTGAGAGCAGCCTCACAGCCCCAGCGCGGAAAGTCCGGCGCCGGCACAGGCGCGGTCGTCGTCTTCAGACCCGCCGGAAACGCCGATGGCGCCGATCACCTGCCCGTCGAGGACGATGGGCAGGCCGCCGCCGAAAAGAATGACGCCCGGCCGCAGCGCGATGCCTTCCCTCAGCACGGTCCGCACGCTGAGCCCCTCGCACAGCGCATCGGTGGACGTGCCGAACACCGCGGCGGTGTAGGCCTTGTCGCGGGCGATGCCGACGGAGGCCGAGAAGGCGCCGTCGGCCCGCACGCAGGTAATGAGGTCGCCAGCCGGATCGGTGACGGCGGCAACTACCTTCACGCCGCGCGCCGCGCCGCACGCGAGGGCGGCACGGACCGCCGCGAGCGCGGCATCGGCGCTGATGCTGTCGCGGCGGATGGCGAGCGGCGGCTGAACGGACATGATGTGTCTCCGATGCACGGGGCGCAGTTTTTTCGGAAAGGCGCGGGGCAGGCGGAGCCGGACCGGCGCCGCGCGCCCCGCGCAGGCGGCCTTCAGGTCACGACGCTGAGGAAGGCCTCGTTGAGCTGGCGCTCGTAGTAGA
>DAIPYB010000438.1:0-3006 GCA_036782955.1 Pseudoxanthobacter sp.
GGAAGCGCTCGGAATTGGGGTTGGCCATCACCTCGCGCGGGTTGCCCTCGTCCTCGACGCGGCCCTGATGCACGAACATGAGCTTGTTGGCGGCCTCGCGGGCAAAGCCCATCTCGTGGGTCACAACCAGCATGGTGCGACCCTCGGCAGCCAGATCGCGCATCACTTTCAGCACTTCGTTGACGAGTTCGGGGTCGAGCGCGGAAGTCGGCTCGTCGAACAGCATGACCTCCGGGTCCATGGCGAGCGCGCGGGCGATGGCCACGCGCTGCTGCTGGCCGCCGGAAAGCTGGCCGGGATAGTAATGGCGCTTGTCGGCAACGCCCACCTTGGCCAGCATCGCCTCGGCTTTCTCGACGGCCGACTTGCGATCCTTGCCGAGCACGTGGATCGGGGCGGCGGTGACGTTCTCCAGAATCGTCATGTGCTGCCACAGATTGAACTGCTGGAACACCATGGAGAGGCGGGCGCGGATGCGGTCCACCTGCTTCATGTCGGCCGGCGCGGCGTGGCCGTGGCGCTGGCCCATGCGGATCAGCTCGCCCTTCACCCGCACTTCGCCGCTGTCCGGGGTTTCCAGCAGGTTGATGCAGCGCAGGAAGGTGGATTTGCCCGAGCCGGACGACCCGAGAATGGCCACCACGTCGTGCTCGCGTGCCGTCAGCGACACGCCTTTCAGCACCTCATGGTTGCCAAACCGCTTGTGGATGTCTTTCACATCCAGAGCGACGGCCTTGTCTGCGCCCGGAGATGACTGAGATTGCGTCTGTGCTGCTGCGCTCACGCTGCTCCCCCTGCTTTTCGCGCGGCATCGGCGTCCGGCCGGCTCGCGCGCGGCTGCCTGCCAGCCTGGCGGAAAAGGTGAGGCCTTTCCGCCTGCCGGTGCAATCGCCTGTTTTGCAGGCGTGTCTCGAATTTCGGCAGTCTATGCAGGTTCCCGGCGTCTCGTCTATGCCGGTGAAGGCGCAGGGAGGATAACAATGTCGTCTTGCCGCAGCCCTGTGAAAAAAGGCCGTCGCAAGTCGGGCGGGCAGGAGAAGATGTGATGAACGGGATTCCGGGCGGTCTCGACATTTCCGGCGCGCGTTATCTGCCCGGTCTGCTGGATGTGCACGAACAGGCGCGGCTCGCCGATGAAATTGCCGTGATCGTGGCCCAAGCGCCGCTGTTTCGTCCACGAATGCCGCGCACCGGGCGGCCTTTTTCAGTGGAGATGACGAATTGCGGCCCGCTCGGCTGGGTTTCGGATGAAGCGGGATATCGCTATCAGCCCTGCCATCCGGTCACCGGCGCGCCATGGCCGCCGCTGCCGGATGTTCTGGCGATGCTGTGGCAGCGCGTGACCGGCCTGCAGGCGCTGCCCGAAGCCTGCCTTGTGAACTATTACGCGGCGGACGCGCGCATGGGCCTGCATCAGGACCGCGACGAAGCAGACTTCCGGGCCCCGGTGTTGTCGCTGTCGCTGGGCGATTCGGCACTCTTCCGCATCGGCGGCGCCACGCGGAGCGGGCCGACGCGTTCCGTCACGCTGAGGTCCGGCGACGGGCTGGTGCTGGAAGGGGCTGCCCGGCTTGCCTTTCACGGCATCGACCGCATCCGCGCCGGCTCGTCGCGCCTGTTGCCGCAGGGTGGCCGAATCAATCTCACCCTGCGCCGGGTGACACCGCTGCCCCCGCCCGGCTGACGGGCGCGCCGGTATCAGCCGCGCCAGCGGCCGGATTGCCACAACCCCGCGATACCGGCGCGATAATCCGGCCAGAGCAGCGGGCTGCCGGTGGCCTCCAGCACCGCCCGGCCCGACACGCGCTTGTTGTCGGCATAGAACGAGCGGGCCATCGGCGAGAGCGTGGCGGTGTCGAACGCCTCTTCCGGGGGCGGGGCGACGCCCATCAGTGCAGCGGCGAAGGTCACCACATCCTGCGGCGGGGCCGGTTCGCTGTCGCACAGGTTGAAGATGCCATCGAGGCCGCGGTCTGCGGCAGCCAGCGTCAGCGCCGCGATGTCGTCGGCATGGATGCGATTGAAGACCTGCCCCGGCTTGACGATGCGATGGGCGGCGCCCGCCGCCAGATTGGCCAGCGCGTTGCGGCCCGGGCCGTAGATGCCGGCAAGGCGCAGGGTTGCAAGGGCGATGCCGCGGGCCTCGGCAAGCCTCCGCCAGTCGTGCTCGGCCTCAAGCCGGCGCAGGCCGCGCTGCGAGGTGGCGCGGCATGGGGCCGTCTCGTCGATCCATGCGCCGCCGGCGTCGCCATAGACCGCCAGCGTGGACCACAGGCCGATCCAGCGCAGCCGTCCGGCGGCGGCGATATCGTCGGCGTGGCTGGTCAGCAGCGGGTCGCCCCCCGGTCCCGGCGGAGCGGAGACGATGATGTGCGTGGCGGCCGACAGGGCTTCGGCAAGGACCGTCTCGCCGCCGGTGCCGTCGAACAGGACCGGCGTTGCGCCAAGCGTGGTGAGGCGGGCGAATCGCTCCGGGCTGCGGGTGGTTGCCGTCAGGCGCGCACCGCGCGCGACAATCGCCGGCATGGCGAAGCCGGCGCTGTAGCCGCCGCCGATGATGATGACGTGGTCATCGGGGCCGACGGCACCGGCCGGGGCCGGTTCGTTTTTCGCTGCGTTCATTCCGGCCTCTCCCATTCCACCCGCACGTCTGCATCGGTCTCGCTGCCAAGCCGCCGTTCGCGCTCGGCCGCCCACGTCGCGGCATCCAGCCGGGCCAGTGCCCACACCGCCGCCCCGCGCACCAGCGGCGCCGGATCGTCCATGAGCGGCATCGCTGCCGCCAGCAGGCCGGGCCTGCCGCTGTTGCCGATGGCGATCAGCACATTGCGCCGGGCTGATGTTGGCAGCGGCTGGCGCTGCCCGAGGGCAGCGATGACGCCGACGTCAACGCAATGGGTGAATGACGGCATCGGCATGCCCGGTGTGACACGCAGGAAGGCCTTTGCGGCGCCGTAGGCCGCGAGCATCTCGGCATGAATCTCGCCAGCCCAGGGTTCTTGCCCG
>DAIPYB010000439.1:0-3003 GCA_036782955.1 Pseudoxanthobacter sp.
GCCGCCCCGCGGTCGGTTCTGTCACCCTGCGGCCCCTGGAGCGGCGCCGGCCCGGACAGTCTCAATAGGGCCGCGACGGGCGGCGGGCGAGTATGGCCGCCAGAACGAGACCGCCGACGATCGCCAGCCGGTCGCCAGCCGCCAGCAGCAGCGACGAGGTCGCGGTGCCGGCCAGCGTCGAGAAGACGTGGGCCAGCGGCAGCATGACGAGGGTGTAGACCGACAGCACCACCGCACCGAGCCACGCAAGCGGCGGGAAGAAAATCACCAGACCGGCGGCGCCAAGCTGGATGATGATAGCAATGGAATTGAAGAAGCCGCCCGGCGCCAGGCCCAGCCCGGCCATTTCGGAGCTGCCGCCGCCGAAATCGATCAGCCGCACGAGGGCGCTCAGCCAGAACGGCAGGCAGAGCAATGCCCGCGCCGCAAGGGAAACACGCCAGTCATCGAGCAATCTTGCCACAACGCGGGGGATCACGGCTGCCGCCTCCGAATTAAACTGCTGCAGGGCCGAACGGACCGCCCGAACGGATCGCCCGCTGCCTGCCGGCTGAGCCTTACCATGCTCCGCCAGTGCGGGCGATGCCGAAAGGCATCGGAGAAATCAAGGCTGTGTGCTCACCATTCAGCAGCCGGCGGTGCGGCACCGGTCAGCTCCGCCACACGCCGCCGGGTTGCCGGCGATGTCGCCTCGGGCAGAGCATCGGGGAAAAAGAAACCACGTTCGGAGATCTCACGGTCCGGTGCAGGCCAGCTTTCCGGCAACACGGCATCGCGGGCAACATAAAGCGCGACATGATCCCACTTCAGCGCCCGCTGGAAATAGAAGCCGAACAGCTGCGGCCGTCCGCGCAGGCCGATGCCGCCTTCCTCCTGCAGCTCACGGGCGGCGGCCACTTCCGCACTCTCGCCACGCTCCACGCCCCCCCCCGGCAGGTGATAGCCCGGCACATAAGTGTGACGGATGAGAAAGATGCGACCTTCGCCATCGAATACCGCCACGCGCACGCCGAGGGTCATCGGCCGCATGATTCGCCCGGCGACCAGCACGCTCCACCACACCGCGCGCAAGCCAACGCGGCGCAGCCACCCCATGCGTCCGGGATCGAAATCCATCGACAGCGGCCCTTTCCGTTCCACGCCGGCGCCGCGGGAGGTGGCGGGGCCGGTCCTGCTCGGCTATAGCGCTGTCTGAGATCAAGGGGGAGTGCCGCCGCCGATGTTTCGTCTGGCCCACCTGTCCGACCCGCATCTGGGTCCCCTGCCGGAGGTGCGCCTGCGTCAGCTGGCCAGCAAGCGGGTGCTGGGTTATGTCAACTGGCAGCGCAACCGCGCCGTGCGGCTGGGCAACACTGCGCTCGATGCCCTGATGGCCGATATTGCCGCCACCGCGCCGGATCATGTCGCGGTGACCGGCGATCTGGTCAATCTGGCCTTGCCGGCCGAACTGACGGCCGCCGCCGCGTGGCTGCGCTCGATCGGGCCGGCCGATCGGGTCAGCGTCGTGCCGGGTAACCACGATGCCTATGTGCCCGGCGCGGCCCGCAAGGCCGCCCGCCTCTGGGCCCCGTTCATGACCGGCGATTCCCGGGATGCGGCCGCCGACGAACCGCCCGTCCCGCAAACCCTCCATGGCGAGGATGCGATGGGCGTGCGCTTCCCCTTCGTGCGCAGGCGCGGGGCTGTTGCCATCGTTGGCACCTCGACGGCACGGGCGAGCGCCCCGTTCATGGCAACGGGCCATTTCGGCACCACGCAGTCGCTGCTGCTGGCGGAGGCGCTGGAACGGCTCGGCCGCGAGGGCTATTTCCGCGTGGTGCTGATCCACCATCCGCCGGTGCGCGGCTCCACGGCATGGTACAAGAGGCTGATCGGCGGCACGCGCTTCCGCGAGGCGATCCGGCAGTCCGGCGCTGAACTCGTGCTGCACGGCCACAATCACCGGGCCGGCGTCCGCCTGATTCGCGGCCCGGAAGGCCCGGTGCCCGTTGTGGGCGTCCCTTCCGCCTCGGCGCAGGCTGACGGGCACCACGAGGCCGCGCGCTACAATCTTTTCGAGATCGACGGTGCTCCCGGTGCGTGGCGCTGCCAGATGGAAGAGCGCGGCCTGACGCTGCAATCCCCGTCGGCAGTCACCACGATTGCCCGTCAGACGTTATCCTGAACGCCCTCAGCGCGCGGCCGTCGCCGGGGCAGACCCGCGCAGACGGTCCATGCGCACCGTGCCGAGGCAGATTGCCATGGCGACCAGCGCCAGAACCACGCCGACCCACGGCAGGTTCTGGTAACTGACGCCGACAGAGATCGCCACGCCTCCCGCCCACGCGCCGAGGGCATTGCCGAGATTGAAGGCGCCCTGATTGAGGCTGGAAGCGAGGTTCGGCGCGCCGCGGGCGCTGTCCACCACCCGCATCTGCAGCGGTGGCACCACGGCGAACGACAGCATGCCCCAGAAGAAGATCACCGCAGCCGCCGGCAACGGCAGAGGCGCGGCAAAGGCGAAAGCAATCAGCACGGCAGCCAGAAGGCCGAACGCGCCGATCAGCGTCGTCATCACCCGCCAGTCGGCAAGGCGGCCACCGAGAAAATTGCCAAATGTAATTCCGACGCCGAACAGCACCAGAATCCACGTCACGGCATGGGCTGAAACCCCCGTTACCTGCCGCAGGATGGGGGTGATGTAGGTGAAGACGGCGAAAAGCGACGCGGAACCCGCGACGCTGGCTGCCATCGCCAGCAGCACCCGCGCATTCGCCAGCACCCGCACCTCGGCCATGAGATTGCCGCGGGTCACCGGAATGCCGCGCGGCAGCCACAGCACCAATGCACCCGTTGCCACGCAGCCGATTACGACCACGGCCCAGAACGTCGACCGCCAGCCAAAGGCCTGCCCCAGCGCGGTTCCGGCCGGCACGCCGAGAATGTTGGCAATGGTGAGCCCCGCAAACATCACCCATTGAGCAGACCATGGAGTTAATGATTCCGTTCTACACGTTCATCAGT
>DAIPYB010000440.1:0-2998 GCA_036782955.1 Pseudoxanthobacter sp.
CCGATCCCGCGACGGGCGGCCTGTATAGCATTGTGTGATGACATCTGAACAGGGGCCGGACACAGAGGAGGACAAAGAGCCCGTGGCCGCCTGCCCGCCGGTGCGCTATCAAGAAGACGGCAAAGGCTGTGTTTCACGGGCTTGCTCCGGCGCGGGACGAAGGAGGCGGGGCAGGCAACGAAGACAACGGGCGTTGCGGCGTGCGGGGATGGCGGCACGGGCCCGCCGGCGGAGGCATTCTTGAGCGACCAGAGCGAACCTTCCTCTGCGCCCGCGCGGGCTCAGGCGCCGGTCGAAGGCGGCGTCGATGACCTCATCCATGCGCGCATTCTGGCCAACATGCGCGACGGCGTGCTCTCCATCGACATGAACGGCCGCATCCTGACATTCAACAAGGCGGCCGGCAGCCTGCTGGGGCTCGATCCGGAAACGACGGTCGGGGCTTCCTTCGCCGAGATCTTCCTTCTTGAGGAGCGTCTGGAAGACTTCAACGAGATCGTGCTCAAGGCCATCTACGAGCACGAGGCGGTCCATGCCCACGATCTGGTGATCGAGGTCGACGGGCGGGCGGTGTATCTCCATGTCTCGTCCAGTTTCCTGCTGGCCGAACGAGGCGGAGCGGTGGAGCGGCACGGCGTCATCGTCGTGATGAGCGACATAACCGAGCAGCGCCGCCGCAAGAAGATCACGCGGCTTTTCGGCGAATATCTCGATCCGCGCGTGGTGGAGCGCATTCTCGCGCGCGGCTCCATGGGCGGCGAGCGCGGTCGCCGGCAGGTGATGACGGTGTCCTTCACCGACCTGCGCGACTTCAGCGGCTGGACCGAGCGGCTGGAACCGGAGGCTCTGGTCGATCTGCTGAACCGCTATCTCGCCGCCATGACGCGGGCGATCGGCACCCACAGCGGCCTGACGGACAAGTTCATCGGCGATGCCGTGATGGCGTGGTGGGGGCCGCCCTTCACCGATCCGCAGACGCAGGCGCGCGATGCCTGCGAAACCGCGCTGGACCAGATCGCCGCGCTGCCCGAATTGCAGAAGGCGCTCGAAGGCATCGGCGCGGCGGCAGGCAGAACGCTGGCGGTTGCCATCGGCATCGCCACGGGCGTCGTCGTGGCCGGCGACGTGGGTGCGGAAACCAGCCGCAACTTCACCGTCATCGGCAATGCGGTCAACACCGCCGCCCGACTGGAGGGGACTGCAAAACTCTATGGCGTGCCGGTGCTGGTTTCTGATGCCACCCGGCGGGCGGCGGGTGACGGACTGGTCTTCCGCGAGATCGATCGCGTCATCCTGCGCGGCCAGAGCCACCCGGAAGCCGTTCATGCCTTGCTGGGCCGGGCGGGCGCCGTGGACGCCGGGGTTCTGGAAAATGCCGCGCTCTATGAACGGGCCCTGCGTGACTACCGCGCCCGTGACTTCGCTGCCGCAGCCGCCGTGGCCGCGGCGGTACTGGAGCGCAGGCCCGCCGATCTGGCTGCCCGCCTGCTGCAGCACCGCAGCCTTTTCTATGCCGGAAAGCCGCCGGCTCAGGACTGGTGCGGCGTCTGGGATGGCCCGGCATAGCGCAGCGCGACGCAGGTGATGTCGTCGGCCTGCGTCGCGCCGCGCTCGAAGTGGTGGACATCCTCGAAGACGGCGGCGGTGATGGCGGCGGCGTTCATCGTCGGCGGCAGCGCGGCGATCAGGTGCCCGAGGCGGTCGTCGCCGTAGGCGTTCTCGCTGCTGTCGAAAGCCTCCGTCACGCCGTCGGTATAGAGAACCAGAAGATCGCCCGGCCCAAGCCGCACGGAGGCCTCGCGGTAGGGAATTTCGCCCATCACCGCCACGGCCATGCCGCCGGTGGCCGGCAGCATCTGGGGGGCGGCGCCGTGGCGCATCAGCCAGGGCGGATTGTGGCCGGCATTGACATAGGTGAGGTCGCCGCTTTCCAGGTCGAGCACACCGAAGAATATGGTGACGAACATCATCTGTTCGTTCTCTGCCGACAACACGTCGTTCAGCATCTCGATGCAGGCGGAGGGCTTTTCGGAAAACAGCGTGGTCGCCTTCAGCAGTGTCCGGGTGATGGCCATGAACATCGCCGCCGGCACGCCCTTGCCGGAGACATCGGCAACCACCACGGCCAGCTTGTTATCGCCGAGCAGGAAGTAGTCGTAGAAATCGCCGCCGATTTCCTTGGCCGGCATCATGCGGCCGAAGACGTCGGCGAGGCGCGTCTGCGGGCTGGAGCGCGGCAGAATGGAAAGCTGGAGATCGCGCGCGATCTCCAGTTCCTGCTGCAGGCCGGCCAGCTTGGCGCGGGTGACGATGGACTCGCGCAGTTCGTCGACCAGTTCGCGCAGGCGGCGGTGCTGCTCGGCGATGCGGGCCGACATGCGCTGCAGCAGGGCGGCCAGCAGGCCGAGTTGCCCGTTGCCGTCATCCGCCGCGCCGCCGCCACTGGCCGCCGCCGGCATGCGGGCCGTGGCGGCATCCGCCGCGGGCAGGGTGCGCTGGTTGTCGACGATTGCCCTCAGATCTTCCATCACGGCCTTGCGGCCGTCTGTCTCCAGCGTGCGGGCCAGCGCTTCCAGCTGGCGGCGGATCAGGCGCTCCTGCCGGCGGCGCTGGCGCTCCGTCTCCATCTGCGTCTGTTCGAGGGCGATGGCGTTCTGCCGGAACACCGACACCGTCTCCGCGATGGCGCGGATCTCGCCATCGCCCGTCTCTTCGATGGCGACGGCGGTATCGCCCCGCGACAGGGCCTTGAGCACGCCGATGGCGCCTTCCAGCGGCCGGAAGCTGCGTCGCAGGTAGAAGAACAGCCAGCCGAGCGTAAGCAGCAGGAAAAGCCCGACGACGATCATGCCGATCTGTTCGACGGTGCGCACATCGCCCAGCGTTTCCGAACTGTCGCGCAGCGACACCAGAATACCGACATTGCCGCCCGTCAGGTCGTGGACGGAATTGCAGGTGACCAGCAGCAGCCTGGTCTTTCCTTCAACGGTGCTCATCT
>DAIPYB010000441.1:0-2995 GCA_036782955.1 Pseudoxanthobacter sp.
GCTCACTCCCGAGCCTGGCTATCGCGCATACCCGTGTTCAGAAACCGTGCTTGTGGGTGATGAGCATGGTGCTCATGTAGCTCTGGATCGCCTCGGTGCCGCCTTCCGAGCCGAAGCCGCTGTCGAGTACGCCGCCGAACGGCGTTTCCGGCAGCGCCAGCGCGAAGTGGTTGATGCCGAGCATGCCCGCCCGGATGCCGGCGGCGATGCGGGCCGCGGTGGCGTCGCTGCGGGTGAAGGCATAGGAGCCGAGCCCGACCGGCAGGCGGTTCGCTTCGGCAAGGGCCGCCTCCAGCGACGGCGTGCGCATGATCAGGGCAAGCGGGCCGAATGGCTCGTCGTTCATGGCTGCCATATCGGTGGTAACGCCGGAAAGCACGGTCGGCCGATAGAAATTGCCGGCGTTGCCGATGCGGGCGCCGCCGGTTTCAAGCCGCGCCCCTTTCGCGACCGCGTCCTGCACCATGCGGTCAACGGTCTGAAGCTGGCCGGCCGTGGTCAGCGGGCCCATCTGGCTCGCAGGATCGAGACCGTTGCCGACCGCGATCTTCTCCGTCTCCGCCACAACGCGGGCGACGAAATCATCATGGAGGCTGTCTGCCACGAGAAAGCGGGTGGGCGAAACGCAGACCTGACCGGCGTTGCGGAACTTCCAGAACACCGCCTGCGGCACGAGGGCATCGAGATCGGCATCGGCCGCCACGATCACCGGCGCATGGCCGCCCAGTTCCATCGTTACTTTCTTCAGCTGCTCGCCGGCAGCTGCCGCCACGATGCGGCCGACGCGGGTGGAGCCGGTGAGCGAGACCTTGCGGATTTCAGGCGCCTCGATCAGCGCCGCCGAGATTTCCGAGGCCCGCCCCCACAGCACGGAAACGGCCGCCGCCGGCACGCCGGCCTCCAGAAGGCAGCGCCCGATATACCATGCCGTGAGCGGGGTATCCTCCGACGGCTTTATGACGATGGAGCAGCCAGCCGCCAGCGCCGGAGCGATCTTCTGCATCAGGCCCCACGCTGGAAAATTCCACGGCGCCATGATGGCGACTGGCCCGACCGGGCGGCTCACCACCGAAAGCGACACGTCCCGCAGCCGCGGCGGAACAATGCGGCCATAGGTGCGCCGCCCCTCCTCCGCCGACCAGTCGAGGAGATCGGCGGCGGCATTCCATTCCAGCATTGCCTGCGAAAGCACCTTGCCCTGTTCGCGCGTCATGACGCGCGCGGCATCCTCCGCTGCAGCGCGCATGAGATCGGCAGCCCGGCGAAGGATCCTGTAGCGCTCGAAGGCGGAAAGCGATGACCAGGCGCCAAACCCCTCCAGTGCAAGGGCGGCAGCCTCGATCACCTCGGCCTTTCCCGCGCGCGGCAGGGTGACGATGGTCTCGTCGGTGGCCGGGTCGGTCACTGCCAGCGTTCCGGCGGAACCGGAGCGGCGATACTGGCCGCCCACGATGAGCGCAGCATTTTCGATCATGTCGTGTTTTCCTGAGCAAAAGGAAGTCCGCTCCCGGAGGCCGGAGCCGGCGGGCAAGGAACGGGCGGTCGATGGGTCGGGGCCTTCTCACCATCCACGGGCGCAACGAAGGCTTTGCCGGCTGCGGGCGTCACTGGACCTCGCCGGCCCGGTGACGCTGGGGTTCCGGCAGGCGATGCCTTACGCCGTCCGGGCGGAATTCCGCTGCTGCCAGCCGCGACCCAGCGCATCGGCGGCTTCGAGACCCGCTATCAGGGCCTCGGGCGTGAGAGGGGGCACCATGTGGCGGCTGTAGTTGGTGGCAAGCGTCGCCGCCGCGACGATGTCCTTCTCCTCCGCAGTCAGCGGAAGGTGCTGGCCGATGCCGGCCAGCGTCATTGGCAGATCGACAGCGGCCATCAGCGCCATCACGGCATCGCAGGTGGCGGCCTCCTGCCCTTCCACGCAGAGCTGCACCAGCGTGCTGAAGGCGACGAGTTCGCCATGCAGCATTCCCGCCATGGCGGGAATCGCGGTCAGGCCGCGGATCAGGGCATGAGCGAGCGAGAGACCGCCGCTTTCAAACCCCACGCCGCTGACGAGAACGGTTGCCTCGACCACCGCTTCCACATCGTCGGACCATGCCCCGCGCCGCACATCCGCATAGGCCGCCGGCCCGCGGGCGCAGAGGAGATCGAACACCGTGTCGGTCAGCAGCAGCGCGGTTGCCAGCGCCGGCGTGCCGAACGAGTTGAGCCCGCCCGCCGCCCGGCACTGACGCGCCTCGAACCGCTTGCTCAGGGCATCGCCGATGCCGGCGGCGAAAAGACGGGCCGGAGCAGCGGCAATCACCTCCGTATCCACCACCACCGCATCGGGATTGCGGCGGGTGAAATCGACGCCGACCAGCCGGTGGGTCTCATCATAGAGAACGATGAGCCGGCTCGTCGGCGCGTCACTGGAGGCGACCGTGGGGCAGATGACGATAGGCAGGTCCAGCGCCCGCGCCACGCCCTTGGCGGAATCGATGGCCTTGCCGCCGCCGAACACCAGCACGCTGTCGACGTGGCCTGCCTGTGCGTCCTGCACCAGTCCGGCAATGACCGCGCGGGTGCATTCGCCGGGGAAATCGACGGCGGCCGGCTCAATGCCGGCCTCCGCCAGAGCGGCTGCCACGCCGGGCCACACCTTTGCCTTCACCACGCCGTCGGCCAGCGCCAGAGGCCGGCGATAGCCCAGATCGGCGAAGAGGCGGCCGATTCCGGCCAGCGCGCCCGGCCCCTGCACATAGCGGCCGGGAAAGCCGATGCAGCGTATCGGGCGACCCGAAGCGGAGTTTGCGTTCATCGCCCGGCCTCAACCATAGAACGCCGGCGCCTGCCGGAATGTCGGCCAGGCATCGGGATCGTGACCGGTCACGACCATCGCATCCGTCTGTTCCGCCACCATGCGCAGCTTCTTCACCGACCGCGCCACCTCGATAGCCGACGTCATGAAGCCCGGCAGGCACTTCTCGTTCCAGTGATCCATCGTGTAGGTGGC
>DAIPYB010000442.1:0-2986 GCA_036782955.1 Pseudoxanthobacter sp.
GTCAGCGGACGGCATCTGTTTTTCATCGCAGGGAAGGCCTATTCCCTGCGCGGGCGGGCCGACCGGCTGGATCTGGACGCAAGCGGTCGCCTGACCATCATCGACTACAAGACCGGCAATCCGCCGGCCCGGAGCGAGGTGCTGGGGTTTCGCGCCCCGCAGTTACCGCTGGAGGCGCTGATGGCCCGCGCCGGCGCGTTCGAGGCCATTGCCCCGAAGGTGCCGCTCGCGGAACTGCGCTATGTCGCGGTGCGCGGCACCAACCCGCCCGTAAAGACGGAGAGCATAGCGGAGGAGGAGGACGGCGCGCTGGAGATGCTGGCGGAGCGCACCTTCGCTTATCTGGTGGAGCTGCTGGAAAGCTATGAGGACCCCGGGCGCGGCTATGACGCCGGCGTACTGATGACGGGCGGGCGACGCTTTGCCGGCGACTACGACCATCTTGCGCGCTTCGGCGAGTGGGGCAGCGCGGGAGAGGACGCATGAGCGCTGAGGGACGCCCGACCCCGGACGTGCCGGCGGACACGACCGCCCGCCAGAACCGTGCCACCCGGCCGGATGCTTCCGCGTGGGTGTCTGCCAATGCCGGCTCGGGCAAGACCCATGTGCTGGTCGGCCGCGTCATCCGCCTGATGCTGGCCGGCACCGAACCCGGCCGCATTCTCTGCCTGACCTACACCACCGCAGCCGCCGCCAACATGGCGGCCCGCATCTTCCGCAGCCTCTCCGCCTTCGCCACGCTGGACGATGCGGCACTAACCGTGGAACTCGGCAAGATCGAAGGCGCCGCGCCCGGCGCGGTGCCGGCCGATCTGCTGCCGCGCGCCCGGCGGCTGTTTGCCCGCGCACTGGAAACGCCGGGCGGCCTGAAGATCCAGACCATCCATGCCTTCTGCGCCGCCCTGCTGGCGCAGTTCCCGCTGGAGGCGAACGTTGCCGGCCGCTTCACGGTCATCGACGACCAGCTTGCCGCCGAACTTGCCGAGGAAGGTCTGGCCCGCGTGCTGACCCGCGCCGGACGCCAGCCGGACGGCCCGGCCGGGCGGGCACTGGCCCTGCTCGTCGCCCGCCTCAGCGACGACGGCATCGCCGATCTGGTGCGCGGCCTCATCGAGCGGCGCGAAGTGCTGCGCGCTTGGCTGGTGGCCTGCAACGGCGCCGAAGGGGCGATGGCGGCGCTGGGCGTGGCGCTGGGGCTCAGGCCCGGCGACAGCTCGGAAAGCCTCGCTCGCCGCTTCTTCAGCGAATGCCGGCTTTCGGCGGAAGCACTTCGCGCGCTGGGCGCGGCACTGGCCGCCGATCCGAAGGGCAGCGCAACCGCCGCCACCCGGCTCGCCAGCCTGACCGCGTTCCGCGATCCTGCCCTTTCGCTCGACGAACGCCGGGCCGCGTGGCGCGAGATGCTGTTCGGCGCCAATGGCGAGCCGCGCGATTTCGCCCGCGCGCTGACCAAGGCGGTCGCCACCGCGGTTGCCGGGCTTGAAGCCGATTTCCGCGCCGAACAGGACCGCATCGCCGCGCTGGACGACCGCCTGAGCGCCCTGAAGGCGGTGGAAGCCACCCACGCGCTGGTGACGCTGGCGGAAGGCGTGCTTGACCATGTGGAGGCGGAAAAGCGCCGCCGGGGACTGATCGATTATGCCGATCAGGTGGCCCGCGCCGCCGACCTGCTCACCCGCGACGATGCCGCCGCGTGGGTGCGCTACAAGCTTGACCGCAGCGTCGAGCACATCCTCGTCGACGAGGCGCAGGATACCAGCCCGGTGCAGTGGCGGGTGATCCGGGCGCTGGCAGAAGAATTCTTTGCCGGCGAAGGAGCATCACATAGCCGGCGAACCATCTTCGCCGTCGGTGACGAGAAACAGTCGATCTACGGCTTTCAGGGCGCCGCGCCGGAGGAGTTCGCCCGCATGCGCCGGGTGTTCGGCCGCGAGGCGACGGAAGCCGGGCAAGCGTTCAACGATGTCGAACTGCACGTCTCGTTCCGCTCCACGCCGGAAGTGCTGGCCGCGGTGGATCAGGTTTTCTCCCGTCCCGAGGCCTTCGCCGGCCTGACGGAGACACCCGCCGCCACCAGTCACAGCACCGTGCGCCGCAACGAGCCCGGTCTGGTGGAACTGTGGCAACCGGAAGCACCGGAGAAAAGCGACGCGCCGGACGGATGGCTCGCCGCCCTCGACGCCGCGCCGGCGAGCGATCCGCAGGGCCGGCTGGCGACCCGCATCGCCGCCACCGTTGCCGAATGGCTGCGCACCGGCGCCCGCCGCCCCGACGGCCGCCTGTTGCAGGCCGGCGACATTCTGGTGCTTGTGCGCAAGCGCGGGCCGTTCGTCGCCGCTCTCAACCGCGCCCTCAAGCAGCGCGGCGTGCCGGTGGCCGGTGCCGACCAGATCGTACTTTCCGACCACATTGCCATTCAGGACCTGATCGCCCTTGCCGGTGCCCTGCTGCTGCCGGAAGACGACCTGACACTGGCGGCCGTATTGAAAAGCCCGCTGATCGGCCTCGGCGAGGACGATCTCTATGCCCTCGCCCACGGCCGCGCCGGTACGCTGTGGAACGCGCTGGAGGCCGCCTCCGGCCACCCGACCTTTTCTGAGGCCTTCCTCCGCCTGTCGCGCTGGCGGGCGGAAATCGGCCGGGTGCGGCCGTTCGAGTTCTTCGCCGGCGTGCTGGGGCCGGACGGCGGCCGCCGTGCCTTCCTCGCCCGCCTCGGCCCGGAAGCCGAGGAAGCCCTCGATGCTTTCCTCACCGCCACCCTCAGCCATGAGCAGGATGACGCGGCCACCATGCAGAGCTTCCTTGCGTGGTTCACCGCCCATCCCTTCCGCGTGCGCCGCGAGACCGAAACCGCCCCGCGCGAGGTGCGCGTAATGACCGTGCACGGCGCCAAGGGCCTGGAAGCGCCGGTGGTGTTTCTGGCCGACAGCGGCGGGCCGGCGCTGGTTGCCCAGCACGAACCGAAGATTCTGGATATTCCGCTGGG
>DAIPYB010000443.1:0-2959 GCA_036782955.1 Pseudoxanthobacter sp.
CCTTCCAGCCCCAGTAGGTCCACGTGCCGGCCAGCCGGTCGAACACCTGCCGCGAGTCGTGCTCGCTGGTGGTGCGCGCGGAGGGGGCGAGGTCCCCCATGGCGTCGTCGTCGGGGGCCGAGCGCCACAGGAACTCCGGCACGCCTTCCTCGGCGACGCGCTTCAGGCGGACCGGAACGCCGGCCTTGCGGAAATATTTCTGCGCCAGCACATCGCAGGCCACCTGGCTCCATGAGGAGGGAACCTCGATGTCTTCCAGGCGGAACACGACCGAGCCGTCCGGGTTGCGGATCTCGCTCAGTGCCTTGCGGAATTCGATCCCGTCATAGGCCCCGCCGGTTTCGCTGGTATAGCGCCGTTCGAACCGCATCCTCGTCGTCCTCAAATCTCGCCGTCAGGCGTTGAAGCGCGTTGCCGGCTGCCCGTGGCCGCCGGTCGCCCGTTGGGGTGCCCGAAAGGCGGGCATCCGTTCAGAGATAAAGGCTCGCCTCACCCCGTGGGGGAGGGCTCCGGCCCGCACCGGGATTCGGCAGCGGTGCGCACGGTGAAACCGTATCTTGCGCCTTACCCTGCATCCGAACCCCTAAATATTGTGTAGCAGCCGCAGACCGCGACCACTCTTTCCTCCGGCGCCCTGCCGGCAGCGGCGCGGCCATGGCCGCGCAAAAACGACGTCCGCTCCCAAGGGGCCCGAACGCTCGCTACGCAACGCTACGGAACATCAGAAAGACCCGGCCACGGTTCAAAACAAGCACGCTGACCGGCCGCGTTGGGGAGAGACTAGGGCGAAATGGCGGCGATGGTCAAGGGGAGGGACCATCGCTTGTGTTGGGTGCTGTATGGCCGCACCACATATAGTAGTTAACGAAGTGTTACTTTTCCACCATATCCCCAGCCCCGCGTGTTGTTCCGGCTGCGCGGTTGCATCCGGGCTTGACTGTTGAATGCCGGACGCGGGCAGGCGGCGCCCCGCGTGGCGAGGGGCCGCGCCCGCCCGCGGGCCGCACCACTGGACAAGACGGGGCCATCGGTGCGATTGTCCGGCAAACGTCCGGGGCAGGGTTGTGCGCCGGGCGTGCTTTCAGCCGTCTCCAACGGGCGTCGCGCGCAATGAAGAACTTCCTTCTCCACTTCTTCACCTGGTGGAACGACTACACCTTCGGCACCAGGCACTATACCAAGCGCCATGGCGAGAAGGTCGGTCAGGACGAGCAGGGCAACGTCTATTACCGCCAGAAGTCCAAGACGATTTCGCCGGACTTCCGCTTCGAGCGCCGCTGGGTGATCTATAACGGCCAGGTTGAGGCCAGCCGTATTCCCCCCGGCTGGTGGGGCTGGATCCATCACCGTCACGATACGCCGCCGTCGGAAGAGAACTACAAGCCGCATCCGTGGGAAAAGCCGCATCGTGAAAACAAGACCGGCACGCGCGAGGCTTATCGCCCGCTCGGGTCTCTGGCCGGCACGAGCCATCGCCCCCATGCGACCGGCGACTACGATGCATGGACGCCGGGCTGAGCCACGGCACGGACGCAAAGCGGTGTCTTAAGTTTCAAGGGCCGGAGCGGCAGCCGCTCCGGCCCTTGTTGTTTTGGCGGTTCTGTTCGCGCGGTGCTTTTGCATTACTCGAAGCGGAACGGCGCCACCGTGCGGGTGTGTTCCTCGATCAGCAGCGTCTTGGAGAACGGCGGCATCGAGCGCTGGATGCAATCCGGTCGGTCGCACAGCCGGCAGTTGATGCCGATCGGTGTGGCATTGGGCTGGGCCAGATCGAGGCCGCGGGCATAGACAAGTCTTTGTGCGTGCTTCAGCTCGCAACCGAGCCCGATGGCAAGTTCTGCCTCCGAATTGACCCACGACGACACCACCCGGCTGATGGCGCGCGCGATGGTGAAATAGCGCGTGCCGTCCGGCATCTCCACGACCTGCGTGAAGACCCGATTCGGGATTTTGAACGTGGAGTGGATGACCCAGAGCGGGCAGGTGCCGCCGAATCGGGAAAACGGGAAGCTGGCCGCCGAGAACCGCTTGGAGACGTTGCCGGCCGAATCGATGCGCACCATGAAGAAAGGCACGCCGCGCTGGGTGGCGCGCGAAAGCGTGGTCAGCCGGTGGCAGACCTGCTCGAAGCTGGCGCCGAAGCGCGCGCCCAGCACCTGAATGTCGTAGCCGAGATTCTCCGCCGCGTTCAGGAACGGGCCATAAGGCATCATCAACGCACCGGCGGCATAGTTGGCAAGATTGACCCGCAGCAGCCGCCGCGTGGCGACCGAGGCGATGCCGGCCTTTTCGCTGAGGTGATCGAGAATCGCGCCGAATTCCAGCAACACCAGCTGGAAGGCGGCCGAGAAGGTGCGCCCCGGCGTATCCAGCATCTCCGAAATGAGCAACTGGCGGCGATGGCGGTCGAACCGGCGCAGGGCGCGCGGCATCACGTCCACCGGCAGCACCCGCAGGGTGATTCCGTGCTTCTCGCGCAGCCGGTCCCGAATCGCCTGCAGCGGATCGGGGGTGATTCCGGCCAGCGTGCCGGCCAGCGTCTCGGCCGCCTCCTCGATGGCGGGGAAATGATTGCGCTGGTCCTGAATGTAGTCGCGCACGATTTCCACGGCGTCCTCGGCGCCGGGTGAGAGCGTGTCGCGGTCGGCGGCCCGTCGGGTTTCCGTTTCCGCCTGCCGCTTGGCATCGAGATAGGCGCGGTAGAGACGGGCGAAGGCATCGCCCACGCCCGGCGCCGCGGAGGCCAGTTCCACGATTTCATGGTGCGGCACCGGCGTTTCGCGGAACAGCGGATCGGCCAGCACCTCCGCCAGATCGACCACCGCGCGCTGGTCGGCCTCGCCGGCCAGCGCGCGCAAGTCAATTTCGTAAACCTCTGCCAGCTTTAATAAAAATTGCGCGGTCACCGGGCGCTGGTTGCGCTCGATCAGGTTGAGATAGCTGGCGCTGACGGAAAGTT
>DAIPYB010000444.1:0-2932 GCA_036782955.1 Pseudoxanthobacter sp.
TGTGGCGCATCAACTCGTTCATCGTCACGCTGGCCTCGTTCCTGTGGGTGCGCGGTCTCGTGGTGGCACTGTCCGGCGGTCGCTCCGTCTACGGCATGCCGGAACAGATCCGCTGGGTGGCGGTGTCGTCCTTCCTCGGCCTGCCCATACTGGTGTGGATCACCGGTCTGGTGTTCCTCACGTTCGCGGTCGTGCTCGCCAGAACGCCGTTCGGCCGCCATCTCATCATGGTCGGCGGCAACCCCACCGCCGCATTCCGCGCCGGCATTCCGGTAAAGCGGCTGATGATCACGGTGTTCATTCTCACCGGCATGATCGCCGGCTTCACCGGCTGGCTGCTGGCGGCCCGCACCTCCGGCGCCACCGCCAACCTCGGCACGGGCATGCTGTTCGAGGTGTTCGCGGCGGTCGTCATCGGCGGCGTCAGCCTCAAGGGCGGCGTGGGGCGGCTCTCCGGCGTCATCGCGGGCGTGCTGCTGCTGTCCTCCATATCCACCGCCATCAACGTCATGGGCATGCCGCCCCACTACACGCAGATCATTCGCGGCGGTCTGGTGCTGGCAGCCATCCTGCTCGACACCGTGAAGACCTCCATTCGCCGCCACATCGCCTGACCTTTTGCGGAAAGCTCGACCATCATGAACAGACTGGCAGGACGTGTCGCCGTGCTCATCGGCGCGGCCCGGGGCATCGGCGCCGCCATCGCCGCACGCTTCGTGGAAGAAGGCGCGCGCATCGTCATCGGCGACACCGAAACGGAGGCCGGCGAGGCCACCGCCGCAGCCCTCGGCGGCCCCGCCGTCGCCCGCTTCCTGCAGACCGACATCTCCAGGCAAGCCGATGCGGAAGCCATCGTCGCCCTCGCGCTCGAAGCCTTCGGACGGCTCGACATCATTGTCCAGAATGCCGGCATCTATCCCCTGACGCTGATCGAGGACATCAGCGTTCAGGAATGGGACGCGGTGCTGGGCGTCAACCTGCGCGGCACCTTCCTCGCCGCCAAGGCGGCGCTGAAGCCGATGCGCGAGGCCGGCTACGGGCGCATGGTGTTTACCTCGTCCATCACCGGACCGCGCGTGACCTCGCCCGGCCACGGGCACTATGGCGCCTCCAAGGCCGGCATCAACGGCTTCATCCGTTCCGCGGCGCTGGAATTCGCCCCCTTCGGCATCACCGTCAACGGCGTGGAGCCCGGCAATATCCTGACCGACGGCATGAAAGCCGGGCGCAGCACGGACTTCATCGCCGGCATGGAGGCCGCCGTGCCGCTTGGCCGGCTGGGCACCCCGCGCGAGGTGGCGGACGCGGTGCTGTTCCTTGCCTCCGAGGACGCCTCGTTCGTCACCGGCACGACCGTGATCGTCGATGGCGGCCAGCTCCTGCCCGAAAGCCGTCTCGCCCGCGAAACCGACGCCGCCTGAACAGGATGCCGGCCATGCCTGAGAACTCTGCCCCCTACGCCCCGCGCCGCGTCTTCATCAGCGGCGGCGGCGGCGATCTCGGCCGCAAGCTCACCGCCCGGCTGCTGGAAACGCCATGGTGCGAGGCCATCGTTTCAGCGGACCTGAAGCCGGCCCGCGATCTGGCTGAAGCGAACCCCCGCGTCATTCCGGTCGCCGGCGATCTCTGCGATCGCTCCGCTCCGTGGCAGGCAGCCATGGCGGGCTGCGACGCCGTGGTTCACTTCGCCGCCCAGAACCCCCACACCGACGCAAGCTGGGCGGATGCCGGCGCCTCGTTCGACATGACCGCCGCCCTGCTGGACGCGGCAGCCGTCCACGGCGTGCGCCGCTTCGTCTTCGCCTCGTCCAACCACGTCATGGGCGGCTACAAGGATGCGCCGCTCGCCAGCAACGAACCCGGCTTCCTCACCGGCGCGCTGGCGCCGGCACCCGGCACGAAGTGGAACACCGGCACCGGCTGGATGGATTCCACGGCCTATGCCACGGCCAAGTTCATGGGCGAGCGGGCAATCGCGGCGGCGGTGGCGCGGACGGGCGGCCGCCTTTCAGCCGTCAACGTGCGGATCGGCTGGGTCCAGCCGGGTGCGAACCGGCCGGAGACCATCAACGTTTCCGGCGATGTCGCCTTCGAGGCCTGCCCCGAGCCGGAAGACGCGGAGGGCCGGCGCGACCTGAAATGGTATCGCAACATGTGGCTGTCGAACCGCGATTTTGCACAGCTTTTCACGGCCGCTATCGCCGCGCCGGCCGATGGCTGGCCCGAACCGCTGATCACGGTCAACGGCGTGTCCGGCAATACCGGCACGGGATGGGACCTGACGACGGCACGCAGCCTGCTCGGCTACAGCCCGCAGGACGATCTTTTCACCGCCCTCGGACTGGCCTGAGGGCCCTTCGCCCGATCGCTTCGTGCGGGGTATGCGTTTCCGGCTCCCCCCTCCGGCCGCTCCCCGTACCGGCCGGCCTGCCGCCTGAATTCCAGTTTCGGGCGGCGGGCCGGTCCTTCCGTTTCCCTGCTCCCCGCGCGGAGGCCCGTTCATGCACGTCGTAATCGCCGGTGCCGGCGTCATCGGCATCACCACGGCGCACGCCCTTCTCGAGGACGGACACCGCGTAACCGTCATTGAGCGCGAGAGAGAACCCGCGCTCGGCACCTCCTATGCCAATGCCGGCCAGATCTCGGCCGCCCTTTCCGCCCCGTGGGCGGTACCGGGGCTGGTGCCGAAAGCGATCCACTGGATGTTCGAGCGCTATCCGCCGCTGCGCTTCGGCAAGATGCCGGATGCCGCCATGGTGTCGTGGCTCTGGCACATGCTGCGGGCCGCGAATGCGCCGCGCTATGCGGCCTCCAAGCGGGCGATGGTGGCGCTCGGCGAATATAGCCGCGACCAGCTGGCGGATCTGCGCACCCGTCTGCCGCTGGATTATGACGGCCTTGCCGGCGGTACGCTGGTGCTGTTCCGCACACC
>DAIPYB010000445.1:0-2923 GCA_036782955.1 Pseudoxanthobacter sp.
GGCCTGCGGCGTGCCGGGCGGCTTGCGGCGCTTGTGGCTGCCGCCGGGCTGCTGCTGGCACCGGGCGCGGCCAATGCGCAGTTGTTTGGCAACAACAACACGCAGAATCAGATGTCGAACATGTCGGTGCGTCTCGATCAGGCCGAAAGCCAGATGCGCGCCCTCAACGGCCAGATCGAGCAGCTGAACTTCCAGATCAAGCAGCTTCAGCAATCGCTGCAGCGCATGCAGGAAGACAACGAATATCGCTTCCAGCAGCTCGAAGGCGCAAAGGGCGGCGCCCCGGCAAAGCCGGTCAAGAAGTCGGATGCCGGCGCTCCTGCCGGCACGCCGCAGGTTGCCGCCGCCGATGGTTTCACCGGCCAGCCCGACGTCGCGTCCGCGACGTCGGGAGGGACCGCCCCCGGCACCATTTCCGCGCAGGATGTCGCCACCGCCCAAGGGCCTTCCTCCGATACCGGCAGCGCCGGCCCGATGGACCTGACGGCCCTGATCCGCGCCAACGATCCGTCTGCCGATGTCGATACCGCGACCGCAACCACGCCTGCGGCTTCCACCGGCGCGCCGCCTGCCAGCCTCGGTTCGCTGCCTTCGGATGCCGCCGGCAACGTGCCGCCGATGCCGGCCGCCCCGGCTGCGCCCGACAGCGGCACGCAGGTTGCCGCCGCAACGCCCGGTCCGGCCTCGTCACCGCGCGGGGCCTACGATGTCGCCTACAGCGCCATCCTGCGCGGCGACTATGCCAGCGCCGAGAGCGGTTTCCGCGCGTTCCTCGCGGCCTATCCGGGCAACAAGCTGGAGCCCGATGCGCAATATTGGCTCGGCGAAAGCCTTTATTCCCGCGGCAACTACCGCGATTCCGCCACGGCCTTCCTTGAGGGTTACACACAGCATCCCGATGCCCGCAAGGCGCCCGACAGCCTGTTCAAGCTGGGCCTTTCGCTGAATGGCATGGGCGAGAAGAGCGCCGCCTGCGCCTCGTTCAAGGAACTGCTGTCGCGTTATCCCAAGGCGTCCGTTGCCCTGCGCGACCGGGTGAAGGCCGAGCAGAAGAGCAACGGCTGCTGAGCCCGCGCCATGCCGTCAGATGCGATGCCGTCACATGCCATGCCATCGCGTGATGTTCTTTCGGATGGCGATCAAGACGCCACCGGCCGGCCGCAGGTCAGTCCGGTCGCCGACGATGAGATTTTATTGTGGTTCCGCCCGCTGAGCGCCCATCCCCGCGTGCTGCTCGCGGTTTCCGGCGGTTCCGATTCGACGGCTCTGGCCGTGTTGTTTGCCCGCTGGCGCGTGCTCGTTGGCCCCGATGCCCCGCAGGGCATTGTCGTAACGGTTGATCATGGCCTGCGTCCGGAGGCCGCCGGCGAGGCAAGGGTGGTGGCTGCCCTTGCCGCGCGACTCGGCCTTGAACACAAAACCCTGACATGGCGCGGCGAGAAGCCGGCCAGCGGCATTCAGGCCGCCGCGCGCGCCGCACGCTATCGCCTGCTGGCCGCCTTCGGGCGCGAGGCCGGGGCGGGGGCGGTGGTAACGGCCCATACCCTGGACGATCAGGCGGAGACTTTTCTGCTGCGGCTTGCGCGTGGCAGCGGCCTCGCCGGGCTCGGGGCAATGCGTGCAGACAGGCCGCTGGAGGGCGGCGTTGCCCTGCTGCGCCCGCTGCTGGCGGCCCCCCGCGCGCGACTGCGCGCGACGCTGTTGGCGGCAGGCGAAAGCTGGAGCGACGACCCCTCAAACGAAAATGCCGCCTTCGCCCGCGTGCGCCTGCGCCGCCTGATGCCGCTGCTGGCAGGGGAGGGGCTGGGCGCTGCCCGGCTCGCCGAAACAGCCCGGCGCCTGCAGCGGGCGCAGGACGCGATCGACGGCATGACCGCTACGCTGCTGGAGGCACCCGCGGCGGCCCTGAGGTTGCCGGAACTCGCAGCGCTCGATCTCGGTCCCTTGTTGGCCGCGCATGAAGAAGTGCGTCTGCGCGCTCTCTCCCGGCTCATCGCCGCCATCGGCGGCGCGCCCTACGGGCCGCGCATTGCCGCGCTGGAGGGTGCCTGCGCGGCGCTGCTGGCGGGCGAGGGCGTCGCCCGGCGCACGCTCGGCGGGGTGGTGCTGTCGCGCCGCCGTGGCTGGGTGTGGCTGTGGCGGGAGGCCGGACGGAGCGGGCTGCCGGCGCTGCGGCTGGCGCCCGGCGAAAGCGCCCTGTGGGATGGCCGTGTGCCGGTTTCCCTGAGCGCGCAGGCGGAAAGCGTGGTGGAGATCGCTGCGCTCGGTGCCGGCGTGGCGGGCGGGATCGGACTTGCACCCTCCCTGCCCGGCGCCGGGCAGGTGCCGGCGGCGGCGATGGCCGCCCTGATGGCCGTTCGGGCCGGCGGGCGGGTGGTGGCGGTGCCGGCCCTTGGCTGGCGGGCGGAAGATGCTGCCGGCCTGCTGCCGCAGGCAGGCCGGCGCCAATGAGCCGGCCGGCGGGCAGGAGCGGCAAAAAAGGGGCATGACCGCCCTGCGCGGGGCAATCCGGCGCACAAGAGCGGCGGCTGCGCACTTGGCATTGCCGGTCACGACACCTATGTTTGCCCGGAACAAGGGGTGGGGCGGCGGCCCCGCCGCGGCGAAGGATCGGCCATGAACAATACATTTCGGAACTTCGCGCTCTGGGTGATCATCGGTCTCCTGCTGATCGCGCTGTTCCAGCTTTTCCAGAGCCCGGGCAGCCGTTCGGCCTCGACCGATATCCCGTTCTCGCAGTTTCTCAGCGATGTGAACGACGGGAACGTCAAGGCCGTCACGATCGTCGACCAGCAGATTTCCGGCACCTACAACCGTGGCGGCACGTTCCAGACGTTTGCCCCGCGCGATGCCAGCTATATCGATTCCCTCGAAGCCAAGGGCGTGACCATCACGGCCAAGCCGCCGGGCGAGAATTTCTCGC
>DAIPYB010000446.1:0-2916 GCA_036782955.1 Pseudoxanthobacter sp.
CGGGAGTGGCGATGACGTTGAAGCGTACCAGCCGGTCCATGCCCGCGATGCCGATGGCCGAGAGCAGGCCGCCGATGGTGGTGGGAATGAGCGTGACGAGAAGGGCGGCCAGCACGGTTACCGACAGAAGCGTGCCGGAATAGCCCGCCAGTCCCCACAGCGACACCACTGCCACCAGGAAGATCAGCGTCAGCCCGGACAGCAGAATGGAAAGGGCGATCTCGTTCGGCGTCTTTTGGCGCTTCGCCCCTTCGATCAGCGCAATCATGCGATCCACGAACCCGGTACCCGGCGCCACCGTGACACGGATGACCAGCCGGTCGGACAGAACTTCCGTGCCGCCGGTCACCGCCGACCGGTCGCCGCCTGCCTCGCGGATGACGGGGGCGGATTCGCCGGTGATGGCGCTTTCGTTGACCGAGGCCACGCCTTCGATCACCTCGCCGTCGGCGGGGATGAGTTCGCCTGCCTCTGCCACGACCCGGTCGCCGATGGCGAGCCGGCTAGCGGGTACGGCGGTCGAGGTGCCATCGGGGTCGAGGCGGCGGGCGGTGAGTTCCGCCCGTGTGCGGCGCAGGCTGTCGGCCTGTGCCTTGCCGCGCCCTTCCGCCACTGCCTCGGCAAATGTGGCGAACAGCACGGTGAACCAGAGCCACGCGGCGATCTGGCCTGAGAACAGGGCATCGCCGCCGGCGATGAGATCGCGGATGAAGAGAACCGTCACCAGAGCGGCGATGGCCTCGGTGACGAAGATCACCGGGTTGCGCACGAGCTGGCGTGGATCGAGCTTGAGCACGGCGGCGCGGATGGCGGGCACCAGAATGGCGGGTGCCAGCAACCCCACCGGCCCGGGCCGGGGAGAGGATGAAGACGACATTGCGACAAGCCTTCAGAATGTCTGGCCCGCGAGCATGGCGAAATGCTCCACGATGGGACCGAGGGCGAGGGCCGGGAAAAACTGCAGCCCGCCCAGAATGAGGATGATGCCGATCAGCAGGCCGGCGAACAGCGGCGTGTGCGTGGGCAGCGTGCCGGCGGAAGCCGGCGTGCGCACCCGCGCCGCGATGGCGCCCGCCATCGCCAGAATGGGCAGGACGCAGGCGAAGCGACCGAGCAGCATGGCGAGGCCGAGGGTCGTATTGTACCAGAGCGTGTTGCCGGAAAGGCCGCCGAACGCCGAGCCGTTGTTGCCGGTTGCCGAGGTGAAGGCATAGAGAATCTCGGATAATCCGTGCGGCCCCGGCGTGCCGATGCTGGCCACGGCCGATGGCAGCACGGCGGAAATCGCCGTGAAGCCGAGAATGGCCACCGGCAGGATGAGAACCGCCAGCACGGCGCATTTCATCTCCGTCGCGCCGATTTTCTTGCCGAGGAATTCCGGCGTGCGCCCCACCATCAGCCCGGCCACGAAAACCGCCAGCACGGCAAACACGAGAAGGCCATAGAGGCCGGAACCGACGCCGCCGGGCAGGATTTCGCCGAGCTGGATGAGGAACATCGTCACCAGACCGCCCAGTGGCGTCAGCGCGCCGTGCATGGCATTGACGCCGCCATCGGAAAGCGCAGTGGTGACCGCTGCATAAAGCGCGCTGCCGGAAAGGCCGAAGCGCACCTCCTTGCCCACCATGTTGCCGCCGGCGGCATCCAGCCCCAGCGCGGTGATAATGGGATTGCCGGCGGCCTCCGCGACATAGACAGCCGCCACGCCAGCCACCAGCAACACCGCAACGGCGGCAATCAGTGTCCAGCCCTGACGGCGGTCGCGGACCATTTCGCCGAACGACCAGATCAGCGCGGCAGAGACCGAAAGCATGGCGAACACGTTGAGCAGGTTCGACAGTGCGCCGGGATTTTCAAACGGATGGGCGGCATTGACGTTGAAGTAGCCGCCACCGTTGGTGCCGAGCTGCTTGATTGCCTCCTGCGAGGCAACGGGGCCGAGGCTGATGGCCTGCCGGCCGCCTTCCAGCGTCGTCGCTGCGACGCTGCTTTCAAGCGTTTGCGGCAGGCCCATGGCCACGAACGCGAGCGCCACGACGATTGCCAGCGGCAGCAGCACGTAGAGTATCGCGCGCGTGAGGTCGACCCAGAAGTTGCCGACGGTCGGGGCGCCTGAGCGGGCAAAGGCCCGTGTCAGCGCCATCGCCAGCGCCATGCCGGTGGCGGCGGAAGCGAAATTCTGCACCGTCAGGCCCGCCATCTGGCTGAGCAGGCTCATGGTGATTTCGCCGCTGTAGTTTTGCCAGTTGGTGTTGGTGACAAAACTCACGGCGGTGTTGAAGGCCAGATCGGGTGGCAGGCCGCCAAAGCCCTGCGGATTGAAGGGCAGCAGGCCTTGCAGGCGCAGCAGGCCATAAAGCACGATGAAGCCGGCCAGCGAAAAGGCGAGCATGGCCAGCCCGTAGCCGAGCCAGCCCTGCTCCTTTTCAGGTGCAATGCCGGCAAGCCGGTAGAAGCCGGCCTCCACGGGCCGCAGGAGGGGGGAGAGAAAAATCCGCTCACCGCTGAAAACCCGCGCCATGTAGAGGCCAAGCGGTTTCAGCACGAGAAGGACGGCGAGAAAAAAGACTGCGATCTGCAGCCATCCGGCGATTGTCATGGCTGCACCGGTCAAAATTTTTCCGGTGCGATCAGGGTGGCGACCAGATAGGCCGCCAGCGCGAGCGCCACGAACAAGCCAAGCAGGGGTTCGATCATCATGCCGGCGTCCTCACGAAAGCCGTGCGAGCGCATGGGCATAAAGCGCCAGCGCGGCAAAGCTGCCGACGCCGAGCGCGCAAAAAAGAACGTCTGCCATCGTTAGTCCTCCTCAGACAGCAAAAGGCTGCCGGGGAGAATGGCCGGGACCCGGATCAGGGATCGATTGGGAAGGCGGGCGGGCAGGATCAGGAAAACATAAAGAGCCGGCCGTTGCCT
>DAIPYB010000447.1:0-2913 GCA_036782955.1 Pseudoxanthobacter sp.
TGAACATCACCTCGCCGCTGTTGATGGCCTTGCGCAGGCCGGCATCGGCCTGGAAGGGCAGGCGGCGGGCGAGCAGGTGAGCCTCGGCCATCTTCTTGTCGAGGTCGTTGCCGAGCGAAGCGCCGGTCAGCAGCGAGATCTTGAACGGGTCCTGCGCGGCGCGGGCGGCCAGCGCGCGGGGCAGGGCCTTGGCCTCGCCGGCGCGGGTGAAGCCGCTCATGCCAACCGTCATGCCGTCCTTGATGTGCGTGGCGGCGTCTTCGGCCGAGACAATGCGCGCTTCGAGCGCGGGAAGGCGAATACGGTCCTTGGGCATGGCGTTCTCTCGAGCAATGTGTTTTGGAGCCACCGTTAACCGGTGCGTTGATTGGGCATTTCAGCGTTGCATAGCGCGCACGCCCCGGCGCCGGTATTCGCCTTTTGTCGAATACAGCCGCTGGGCTCCTGTCGGCTCCTGTTCGATTGCGGCATTCTATCACCGCCATCAGCGGCGGGTTGTGCGCCGGATCAAAAACACCCGCCGTCCGGATACCCTCCGGCGGTCGCACGCCACATGTGAACCGTGCAAAGTCGGTTTATAATTGATAAAGTTCGTCGCGCCAAATCGAGGCTGGGCGGACGAAGAGTCGCACCGGCCCGGCCGGGCTTTTTCACCGGGCGGGCGCTGTCACGAGCCGGATGGCGGCGTGGCCAGCGGGGAGAACGGCAGGGTGCCCGCGGCCGACCATGGCGGTGCCGCCTGCGCCTTGGCGGCAGCCGGCTGGCGGAAGGCATAGGTCGCGTCCAGCCGCTCCTTCAGGTAGGCGGCGCCGGTGGTGGGCGGGTAGCGCGGCGGGTTCCCGGCGCTCTGGCAGGTCGGCAGGCAGACGATTTCGGCATCGGGATTCGGATCGAAGAAGAACGGAATCGAATACCGCTCGCGGCCGCTCGCATTCACCACGCGGTGGGGCGTCGAGACATAGACATCGTTGGTCCAGCGCATCAGGCAGTCGCCGATATTGCAGACGAACGCGCCGGCAATCGGCGGCGCGGAAATCCATGCGCCGTCGCGGCGTCGCACTTCCAGCCCGCCGACATCGTCGGTCGCCAGCAGCGTGAGATTGCCGTAATCGGTGTGCTCGCCGGCGCCGATCTGGCCGGGTTCCGCCTTCTCCGGCTGGGCGGGGTAGTGCAGCAGGCGCAGCGTCGCCAGGGGGGTGTCGAACTTGTCGGCAAAGAAGTCTTCCGGCATGCCCAGATCGACCGCGATGGCGCGGTGCACCAGCAGGCCGGTGTGCCAGGCGGCGTCATAATAGGCGCGCATGGTCTCGCGCCAGCCCGGAATATCGGGCCAGAGATTAATGCCGCGGAACGGCTCGCCGGCCAGAACGCGCGGATCGTCCGCCGCCAGATCGAGACCGATATTGAAGCCCTCCTTCAGATCCGCCGGGCGGGTGGGGTCGAGGCTCTCGCCTTCCATGGCGACATAGCCGCGATTGTGCGGCGAGCGGCGAATGGAGAGCGCCTCCTTTTCCGCATCCGGCAGCGCGAAGAAAGCGTGCGCCGCGGCTAACATGGCTTCCATCCGGGCCGGGGTGACAGGATGCCCCGTCAGGTAGAAGAACCCGGTCTCCCGTGCCGCCCGGCCGATGGCCGCTGCCACCGTCCGCACGCCGTCCGGCGCGCCTGAAAGCAGGGGCGAGAGATCGATGACGGGCAGGCTGCCGGCATTTTCCGAGGACATGTCTGGAAGGGCTCCTCTGATCTTTTGGGGCTTTCCGGCGCGTTTTCCCGGCCGGGGGCTTATTGCGTGAGGATCAGGATGGCGAGGTCGTCGGGCGGAAAGAAATCCGTGGCGGTCATCTCGAAGCGGGTCGGGCCGATTTTGCGCACGTCCGAACCGCAGAACGAAACGAGGTTTTCCGGCTTGCCCTTGTCCACCTCGAGGCGGAACCGGCCGATCGGGCCGCGCCAGTTGTTGCCCGTGGTCAGGATGTAGTCGAGGTGCTGCTCCATCAGCGGGTGCGGCTCGGCCTTCGCCGCCTCCGCCTTTTCGATGCGCGCGACCGAGGCAAGGAAGCTCTTTTCGATGCAATAGCGCGCGATCGCATCGCGGGCCTCGGGGCTTTTCGGATCGGCGAGCATGGTGCCCGCCGACATGCCCACGCTCGGCCGGTAACGATGGGTCACTACCACTTCGCCATGGGCCGGAAAGACCTGTTGCCAGTAATAGACGGTATCGAGCGACCACAGTGGCTCCAGATGGCGCTCCATGCCCTTGCCGACGTCGTATTCCGTGAAGGTGGCGAGGCCGAGACCGGCGAGTTCGCGCTGCTTTTCCGGGGGCAGGCGATCCAGCGCGGCGTTCGTGGCCGGCAGATAGGGCGCCAGAGGCAGGCCGAGCGACTTCAGCAGGGCAGCGCGGTCGATGCCGAGCGCGACCGCGCGTCGCTCGACTGTCATTTCCACCGGCCGGCCATCGACTTCGGTGTGGAAATCGAACGGATTGTCGGGATCGTCCGTTTCGGGGAACGACACATTGTTGTCGTCTGTCAGCGGCGGCAGGGTGGGAAGCGGAAAGGCGACCAGCAGGGTCTGGTCGCTGTCGGCGGTATTGCGGAACACGTAGCGCACCCGCACCTCGGCCGGCGAGATGAACAGATCCTCCTGTGCCATCTCGATGGCATCGTTGCGCACCAGAACGATGCCGCCGGCTGCCAGCGTTGCGGAACTGTCGTTCGCCCGCGAAGGCGCCGGCAGCACGGCACAGGCGGTTCCGGCAATCGCGAGCGCGAGAAAGGCGCGGACGGCAAACGACATGGGGCGGGCTCCGGTGGGCAGCGACGGACGGACGCGGGTGCGCAGCCGCGCGACCAGACCCATGTTAAGCCCGCCCGCCCGCCGTGGCCGCGCGACATGTTGCCGGAGGTCGGC
>DAIPYB010000448.1:0-2909 GCA_036782955.1 Pseudoxanthobacter sp.
TTGGCGCGCACGTCCTGAATGGCGGAGCGCAGCACGCGCACGCGCACGCCCTCGGAAAGCTCCACCTGCACTTCGCCGCCGTCGTCGGCCTTGATGACCTTGCCGATCAGACCGCCCGCGGTGACGATGGTATCGCCGCGACGCACCTTGGAGATCATCTCCTGATGCTGCTTCTGACGCTGGCGCTGGGGGCGCAGGATCAGGAAGTACATGATGACGATGATGACCAGAAACGGCGCGAACTGCATCACCATATCGGTGGTGCTGGCCGGCGCACCGGCGGCCTGAGCATAGGCAGGGGCAATAAAATTCATCGAATCCTCGAGCCTTGTGTGCATCGCCGGTTCGCGGCGACGCGTCTAAGCCGTTCCGGCGCGGGTGGGGCGATTGCCTCCGGCCCGTGACCGCATCTGTTATCGCCCGCCTCGCGGCACCGCAACGCCTGACCGGCGCACTTTTCAGCGCGCCGCATCCGCTGTGCAATGCCCCGGCTGCAACACGCCGCCGGTTTTGACACGATAACGGGCAATACAAACCGTTTTCCCTTTCGGCGGGCACCGAAGCAGGCGTGCGGACTATAAACATCGCCCGTCCAATTGCAAATCCGTGGCTTTTTCCCCGCGCCGGGGGCGTGCTAGACCTCACCCGCCCGGCCCTGCCGGCCGGTCCCCTGCTGTCCGCCGCCTCTGCGGCCGCCCTGATGCGGAGTTTCTCCCGTGGCCGAAATCTCGTCCGCCGACATCGCCGCCCTCGCAGCGCGCTTCGATCGCCTTATCGCCCTCGTGGAGCGCGCCGTTCCGCCGGCGGTCCGCGTACCGGATCTGGAATCGGCCGATGCCTTCGTCTGGCAGACGATGCCGCCCGGCCTGGAGCCGGTGGCGAAGGTCAACCGCGTGGAAATCGGGCTGCTTCAGGGCGTCGATTCGGCCCGCGACCAGTTGCTGGCGAACACCGAGCGCTTTGCGCAGGGGCTGCCGGCCAACAACGTGCTGCTATGGGGCGCACGCGGCATGGGTAAGTCCTCGCTGGTCAAGGCGGCTCAGGCCACCGTCAACGAGCGCCTGCAGGCCGCGGGCAGCGCCGAACGGCTGAAGCTGATCGAAATCCACCGCGAGGATATCGACAGCCTGCCCGCCCTGATGGCCATCCTGCGCGCCGCGCCGTACCGCTTCGTGGTATTTTGCGATGATCTTTCCTTCGATGCAGGCGATGCCAGCTACAAATCGCTGAAGGCCGTTCTGGAAGGCGGGCTGGAAGGTCGGCCGGCAAACGTCGTGTTCTATGCCACCTCCAACCGCCGGCATCTGCTGCCGCGCGACATGATGGAGAATGAACGCTCCACGGCCATCAATCCCGGTGAGGCGGTGGAAGAAAAGGTGTCGCTCTCCGACCGCTTCGGCCTGTGGCTCGGCTTCCACAAGTGCACGCAGGACGAATATCTGGCGATGGTGAATGGCTATGCCGGCCGCTTCCATCTGGCGGTTGCGCCGGAAACCCTGCGGGCGGAAGCGCTGGAGTGGGCCACGACGCGCGGCTCCCGCTCCGGACGCGTCGCATGGCAGTTCATTCAGGATCTCGCCGGCCGCCTTGGCAGCCGGCTGGACGACTGACCTCACCACAAGGCCAGAAAATGAAAAGGCCCGCCGGCGATCCCGGCGGGCCTTTTTTTGAGCGACCTGAGCTGCTTCGCCGCTCTTACGCGCCGGCGAGATGGGGCAGCGGATCGACCGGCTGCGACCCCTTGCGCAGTTCGAAATGCACCTGCGGCTGGCTGACGGAGCCGGTGGCGCCGGCATAGCCGATGGTCTGGCCCCGCTTTACCGTTTCGCCACGACGCACCAGCAGTTCCTTGTTGTGGGCATAGGCCGTCACCCAGCCACCTTCGTGGCGGACGAGAACGAGATTGCCGAAGCCCGAAAGCTCGTTGCCGGCATAGATAACGGTGCCCGCCTCGGCGGCCTTCACCGGGGTGCCTTCCGGCACCGCAATATTGATGCCGTCATTCTGCTCGCCGTTGGATTTCTTGCCGAAGCCCGCGATGATGCGGCCGCGTACCGGCCAGCGGAAGCCCGAACCGGCCTCTTCCTCGGGCGCGGATGCGGAAGCGCTGCTGCCCGAGCCGGCATCGGTTGCCGCCTTGGAGGCAGCCCCGGCGGCGGACGGCAGCGAAGCGACCTTCTGTTCGGCCGGCGCCGCGGGAGCGGCGGGAGCGGCGGGAGCGGACGGCACGGCCTTGGCGGCTTCTGCCTGCAGGGTGGAAGCGCCGGCGGCCAGCGTCTGCTGGGCAGCATCGGTCGCCGTCTGTCCCGGCATGGGCGAGGGCAGCGGCGTGACCGAGGCAACCTTGGTGGCCGTGGCGGCTGCCGCGGCCGCGCCAGCCGGAATTTGCAGGCTCTGGCCGATCTTGATCTGGCTGTCGGTGGTCAGGCCATTGGCGGCAGCAAGCGCCGCCGGGCTGATCTGGAACTTGCGAGCGACGGAATAGAGCGTCTCGCCGGAGGTGACGGCGTAGCCGCCGGCCGGTACCGCAGCCGGCTTGGCAATAGCGGAGGCCGCTGCCGTAGCAACCTGCGTTGCCGTGCCGGAATTGAGCGTAGGAATCGTGACCCGGCGGCCGCCGAGCGCCCCGTAGGGATCGCTGAGGCCGTTCACGCTCATGATTGCGTCGACCGGCACGCCATAGCGCTGCGCCAGAGACGACGGGGTGTCACCGGCCGCAGCCGTCAGCACCGATCCGCCAACCGCGCTCCAGCCCTTGTAGGTGCCGTTCGGGGCGACGGCCGCGACCGCGGACGTAGCGGCTGATGCGACCTGCGTCGGCGCAGGCAGGGGCTGGGTTGCCGTTGCAGCAACGGCCTGCGCCTGCCCGACGGGCACAGGCGGCGGCAGGGCGGCAGAGGTAACCGCGG
>DAIPYB010000449.1:0-2897 GCA_036782955.1 Pseudoxanthobacter sp.
TGAACGGGGTGTCGCTGCACTGGTTCGCCGTGCTGTGGCAGGGGCTCGGCGTGGTCGATGTCTGGGCCGCATTCGGCCGCTCGCTGCGCCTCGGCGTGGCGGTAACGGTGCTGACGGTCGTCATCGCGGTTCTGGCCGGGCTTGCCTTCCGCAAGCGGTTCTTCGGCTCCACCGTGCTGTTCTATACGGCCATCGCAAGCCTCATCCTGCCTTCCATCGCCGTTTCGCTCGGCATTGCGCTGGCATTCCGCATTCTCGACGATTTTCTCAAATCGACCAGCCTTGCCGGTGCCGGCTACCAGACCGCCATGGGCCTGTTCACCTCTGCGCTGGGGGCGCAATTGACGTGGACGCTGCCGTTCGGTCTGCTGGTCATGCTGGCGGTCTTCAATCGCTTCAATCCCGCCTACGAGGAGGCGGCGCGCGATCTGGGCGCTTCGCCATGGCAGACCTTCCGCCATGTGGTGCTGCCGATCATCATGCCGTTCGTCATTGGCGTGGCTTTGTTCGGCTTTACTCTTTCATGGGATGAAATTGCACGCACCAGCCAGGCGCTCGGCGGCCCCAACACCCTGCCGCTGGAACTTCAGGGGCTCACCACCACGGTCACCACGCCGGCAATCTATGCGCTCGGTACGCTGACGACGGCGGTGTCCTTCCTGGTCATCGCGGTCACGCTCGCCACCAGCTATCTCCTGCGCCGCCGCCGGCTGCGCGGCCCGTCCGACGCCGGGCGCGGCACGCTTTGACACAGACCGTGAATCCCCCCGTTGCGCCTGCCAGAAGTCCGGTTGTGAGTCCGTCCTTGCGTATCTGCTTCATCAATCCCAATTCCACCGCCACGATGACAGACAAGATCGCGGCTGCCGCGCGCGATGTGGCCGGGGAGGGCACTTATATCGCCGCCGTCACCAACACCGGCGGTCCCCCCTCGATACAGGGAGCCGAGGATGGCGCGCTTGCGGCGCCGGGCGTTCTTGCCCTTGTCTGCGCCCTTGAGGGCACTGCCGATGCCTTCGTCATCGGCTGCTTCGACGACACCGGCCTTGCAGCCGCGCGGGCGCTGACGGCAAAGCCGGTTCTGGGTATCGGCGAGGCCGCGATGCGGCTTGCCGCGCAGGGTGGACGCAGCTTCAGCGTGGTGACGACGCTGTCGGTGTCGCTGCCGGTGCTCGAGGCCAACGTGGAGGCCTACGGTCTCGGCGATCTCTGCCGCAGGGTGCGGGCTTCCGAAGTGCCGGTGCTGGAACTGGAGGAGGAAGGTGGGGCTGCGGAACAGCGGGTGGCGGCCGAAATAGCCCGCGCGCTCAGTGAGGATCGGCCACGGGCCATCGTGCTCGGCTGCGCCGGCATGGCCAATCTGGCGGCCCGCTTTACCACCCGCTTCGGCCTGCCGGTAATCGACGGGGTGGCCGCGGCGGTCCTGCTGCTGGAGGAACAGGCGGCGCACTGCTGAAGCGCCCGCGCGCCGAAATGATGACAGGCCGATGCCGCGAAAACGGCATCGGCTTTTTTCATGTTCCGGCCGTCGTCGTCACTCCTTGACCCACGAAGCGCCGGAAAGGACGCCACCGTCGACGGTAATGGTCTGGCCGGTGAGATATTCCGAACCGGGTGCCGTGAGCAGCAGCAGCGGGCCGATGAGGTCTTCCGGTGTGCCGAGACGGCGCTGCGGGATGAAGTTCTCGAACCAGACAGAGCGATATTCGTCGTCCCAGAGCGGGCGGGTGAAGACGGTTTTGATGAAGCCCGGCTCGATGGCGTTGACCTGAATATTGTCGCGCACCCATTCGCGCGCCTGTGCCTTGGTCAGCTGGCTCACGGCGGCCTTGGTCGCGGCATAGACGGAGATGGTGTTGAAGGCGTGCTTGGCGCTGAGCGACGAGATATGCACGATCTTGCCGCCGCCGGCCGCGGCCAGGTGGGGGTGGGCTGCCTGCGACAGGAAGTAGACGCTGCGCAGGTTGACGTCGACGATGGCGTCGAAGTCGTCCGGCGAGACATCGTCGATGGGCTTGCGGCGGTTGACGCCGGCGCTCGTGAGCAGAATGTCGAGACGACCAAGGGTCTCGTGGGCGCGGTCGATGACGGCGCGGGTCGCAGCGGCATCGGTCAGGTCCGCGGCGAAGGCAAAGGCCTTTCCGCCCTCGGCCTCGATGGCGGCACGCACGGGTTCGGCACGTTCGAGCGTCACGTCATGGACGGCGACGGTGGCGCCGGCTTTGGCCAGTGCACCGGCAAGGACGCTGCCGATGGCGCCGCCGGCGCCGGAAACGAAGGCCGTGCGGCCCTCAAGCGAGAATATGGACTGCAGCAGGGAAGACATTCGCAGGCTCTTTTCAGGGGACGATTGGCTTTTGAGGAGAGGGCCGGCTCAGAGTTCGGCCGGGCGGCTGGGGTCGAGCACCCACTCGCTCCACGAGCCGACATAATGTCGGGCTTCGCCGAGGCCGGCGTGGGCGAAGGCGAGCAGGTTCTGGGCGGCCGTAACGCCCGAGCCGCAATAGAAGATGGTGCGTTCGGCCGGCACATCGCCGGTGAGGGCGGTGAAGTGGGCGCGCAGTTCCGCGGCGGAACGGAAGTGGCCGGTGGCATCCAGCGTGTCGGCGCGGTTCGCGAGGCGGGCGCCGGGAATGTGGCCGCGCACCGGATCGTGATAGACGCCGCCGCCGTGGAAGCCCTCCTCGGAGCGGGAATCGAACAGCGCATAAGTGGGATCGAGGCGGACGCGGTCCACTTCGTCGACCTTCACCTCCAGATGCGGGCGGTGATGTGGCACGAAGCGGGCTGGCTGCGCGGGCACGACGACATCGGTGACAGGCCGTCCCTCTTCCACCCACGCCTTCCAGCCGCCGTCGAGCACGGCGGCCTTGTCATGGCCGGCCCAGCGCAGCATC
>DAIPYB010000450.1:0-2889 GCA_036782955.1 Pseudoxanthobacter sp.
GCCGCCAGCGCCTCAGACGGCAGCGCCAGAGCATTGCGGCCGGGAGTGCGCACCGGGCGGCCATCCAGCAGCACGGCGAAGCCATCGTCCGTCAGGGCCACGGCGGCTTCTTTATAGAACCGGCGGGGATGCTGCGGCTTTTCGGAACGGAAGGCGCTTTCCACCGCGTGGCGGTTCTTCTCCATGCGGGTTGCATCGTCGTCCCCGGTGGGGGCGGAGAGTTTTTCAAACAGGGTTTCGTCGCTCATCAGGCTTTCTCCCGTCCGCGCCAGTCAGTGCGGCCAGCCGAGCAGGCGGGCCAGCGTGCCCTCGAGCTCGGAGAAATGATCGATCACCACCTCGGCCCCGGTAGCGAGCAGAATATCCGGGCTCTGGAAGCCCCACGAAACACCAATGCCGCGCACGCCGGCGGCACGCGCCATCGCCATGTCGAAATTCGAATCGCCCACCATCACCGTGCGCGCGCTTTCAGCGCCGGTGGCCCGCAGCGCGTCATGCACCATCGTCGGGTCGGGCTTGGAGGGGGCATCGTCGGCGGTGTGCAGAGTCACGAAACGGTCTGTCAGGCCGTGGGCTTCAAGGATGTGGGCGAGGCCACGGCGCGACTTGCCGGTGGCGATGCCGAGCAGAACGTCCGGCCGCGCGGCAAGGGCGGCGATGGTGCCGGCCGCACCGTCATAGAGCGGCTCGCCCGCGGCCATTTCCTGCCGCAGCGTGCCATAGCGATGCTTGTAGGCTTCCACCAGCCGCGCGCGCCGGGCGGGGGTGGCATCGGGGGCGAGTTCGGCGACGGCATGGGGCAGGGACAGGCCGACGATCGCCAGCGTCGCGGCCCGGGTCGGCGGCACCAATCCCTCGCCGGCGAAGGCGTCGTGCATGGCGCCGATGATGAAGGCGCGGGAGTCGACCAGCGTTCCGTCGACATCGAACAGGATCAGATCCATCAAAAGCCGTCCCTCTCCGGGCCAGTGGCCGGGCTGCGCCTTACCCCGAGCGCAGAAGCCGCACCGCCTCGTCGCGGCGAAACAGATAGAGCAGCACTTTCAGCGCCTCGCCGCGCGAGCCTGAAAGGCCGGCATCCGTCGCCAGAACGAGCCGTGCATCGTCCCGCGCGGTTTCCACCAGATCGGCGTGAAGCGCAAGGTCCGCGAGGTGAAAGTTCTGCTGGCCGCTCTGGCGCGTGCCCATGAGCTCGCCTTCGCCGCGCAGCTTCAGGTCCTCCTCGGCGATGAGGAAGCCGTCTTCCGTTTCGCGCATGATCTTCAGCCGGGCAGTGGCCGTGAGGCCGAGCGGCGGGCGGAACATGAGAATGCACGACGAGGCGCGGTCCGACCGCCCGACCCGGCCGCGCAGCTGGTGAAGCTGCGCCAGCCCGAAGCGCTCGGCGTGTTCAATGACGATGATGGTGGCATCCGGCACGTCCACGCCGACCTCGATGACGGTGGTGGCGACCAGAACGCGGGTCTTGCCGGCGCGGAAATCAGCCATGGCGGCATCTTTCTCCGCCGCCTTCTGCCGGCCGTGGACGAGCCCCACCACGGGCCCCAGCGCCTGCTCCAGTGCCTCGCGCCGGCTTTCGGCGGCAGCAAGGTCGCTCGCCTCGCTTTCCTCCACCAGCGGGCAGACCCAGTAAGCCTTCTGGCCGGCAGCAATGGCCGCGCGCAGCCGGCCGACAAGCTCGTCCATCCGCTCGCTTGGCAACACGCGGGTGTCGATGGGCCGCCGGCCGGCGGGCTTTTCGGTCAGCCGCGACACGTCCATGTCGCCAAAGAGGCTCAGCACCAGGGTGCGCGGAATGGGGGTTGCCGTCATCACCAGCACGTCGCTGCCCCGGCCCTTGTCCGAAAAGGCCAGCCGCTGGTGTACGCCGAAGCGATGCTGTTCATCGACGATGGCGAGGCCAAGGGAGGCGAATTCCACGTCGCTCTGGAACAGTGCATGGGTGCCGACCACGATGCCGATGCGCCCGCTCGCCAGCCCCTCCAGCGTGGCCTCGCGTTCCCGTCCGCGCTCGCGCCCGGTCAATACGGCGATCTCGATGCCGGCGGCGGCAGCCAGCGGCGCGATGGAGGCATAATGCTGGCGGGCCAGCAGCTCCGTCGGCGCCATCAGGGCGGCCTGCGCACCGGCTTCCACGGTCATGGCGGCTGCGAACAGTGCCACCATGGTCTTGCCGGAACCGACATCGCCCTGAACCAGCCGCAGCATGCGGTGCGGTGCGGCCAGATCCTTCGCCACGTCGGCGATGGCCGTTTCCTGGCTGGCGGTGAGGCTGAAGGGCAGGGCCGCGCGGATAAGCCCGGTCAGGGTGCCGGTCGGCAGCCGTTCGCGGCCGGTGGCGCGCCGGAGCCGGCTGCGCACGAGGGCGAGGGCCAGCTGGTTGGCCAGCAACTCGTCATAAGCCAGCCGCGCACGGGCGGCCTGAAGCGCATCCGGTTCCGTCCCCGCCGGCTGATGCACGCGCTTCAGCGCCTCGACGAACGGCGGCCAGCCCTTGCGGGCGATGAAGGCCGCATCCTGCCATTCCGGCAGGGCGGCGGGCAGCGCATCGAGCGCGCTGGCGACAGCGCGGGCCACGGCCTTCTGGCCCAGCCCGTCCGTCAGGGGATAGGTGGGTTCAACTTCGGGCAACGTGCCGAGTTTGTCCTCCGGCACGATATAGTCGGGATGAACCATCTGCGGGCGGCCGCTGAACCATTCCACCCGACCCGACACCCACCGCCGGGCGCCAACCGGCAGCGCGCTTTCCAGCCAGTCGGCCCGGGGATGGAAGAACACCAGTGCGATCTCGCCGGTTTCGTCGCCGGCCAGCACGCGATAGGGGCCGCGTCCGCCCGGCCGGGGCGGTTCGTGGCGGTCAACGCTCACCAGCAGGGTTGACACCGCGCC
>DAIPYB010000451.1:0-2884 GCA_036782955.1 Pseudoxanthobacter sp.
GTCGGGCAGCCCTGCAGCACAGGGTGCCCTACTATACGACCGTCGCCGGTGCCATCGCCGCCGTCCAGGGCATTGCCGCGATGAGCACGGGCGAGCTTGAGGTTCGTCCGCTGCAGTCTTATTTCTGAGCAGACGAATAAAATCGAATCCCGGCCGCGTGGTGTCGCCCGTCAGGGCGGACCTTCGCGGCTGGGATTCCTGTTGTCGTTACGCCATGGCCGCCGTGCCGGCGCGGGAGCAAACGGGCTCCGACGCCAGCACTGGCGGTTTTTGATGGGTGACGACGAGAAAGACCCGAGGTCGTGATGGAAAAGATACCAATGACCGCTGCCGGCTACACGGCGCTCGAAGTCGAGCTGAAGCAGCGTTCGCAGGAGGAGCGTCCGCGTATCATCGCGGCGATTGCCGAAGCGCGTGCCCATGGCGATCTGTCGGAGAATGCCGAATACCACGCCGCCAAGGAGCAGCAGAGCCTGAACGAAGGCCGGATTGCCGAGCTGGAAGACAAGCTCTCCCGCGCCGAGATCATCGACGTGTCGAAGCTCTCCGGCACCTCCGTCAAGTTCGGCGCCACCGTGACGCTGATCGATGAGGATACGGAAGAAGAGAAGGTCTACCAGATCGTCGGCGATGTCGAAGCCGATGTGAAGAAGGGCCGCGTCTCGATTTCCTCGCCCATTTCCCGTGCCCTGATCGGCAAGAGCGTGGGCGACACCGTAGAAGTGATCGCTCCGGGCGGCGCCCGCTCCTATGAGATTACCGCCGTTCGCTATATCGCCAGCTGAAAAGCAAGGCCGCAGGCAAGTAAATCCGGAGACGGTCCGTTGACTGTCTCCGGTACCGCGGGCGCGCCCCGCCACCTCCGGAATGCGCGGTCGGACAAGCCGGCCTCCCGCCCGGCTTCGCTCGGGATTGCTGCTTCCAGACCCCGGGCCGGCCCACCCGGTCCCCATGGCGACCGCTTCAGCATCTTCCCCGCAAAAGTGCTTTACGGTGTACGCCGGATTGGAGCCGGCGCCACGGCCAGCCGGACGGCAATGAGCCGGCAGGGCGATGATGAATTCATCCGGCCGCGCGGGCGTGGCCACCGGGAAGGGCATGCCGATTTCGGCATAGCCATATAAAGCCCCTCCAGCGCATCGACAGCCATTTCCATCGCCTCCGCTTTCGTGGCACCGGACGTGACAAGCTCAGACACGTCACGGCAGATGACCAGCACTGCGCCGGGGGTGGTGTTCGAGTATGACCGCGCTGGCGAACGTCGGCGCCTCACGCCTAAGTTCATGTCTTCTGATGGCGGGGGACACCCGGTTCCCCCCGCGGAGCGGAACAAGTCCGGGTGTTCGTGGTGGCGCCCCTGTCGGGCAGCATCGGATTATGCCGGGCTGCCGCATGCACCTTTCCCCCGACAGGCTACCGCCATCACGCGATTCGTGATGTTCCTGTGGGCTGAAAAGGGGGCGCGAACCTGTTGCAGGCCATGTTAGGCTCGGCCATACGACAGACGCGGTCCCGTGTCATCGGCTGGAACCGTGCAAATCGCATGGGCGCCCCTCTTGTGTTGACCCGACCGGTGCGGAGCCGGCCGTGGAGACAGTCATATCCCGGATCAGGAAGTGCCGAATGTGTACATCTCTGCTTTATCGTGATGCCTCCAATCGAGCCTATCTGGGCAGGACGCTCGAACTCAGTCTGGAACTTCCCTATCAGATTGCATTCTACCCTCATGCGCAGGCATTCATCTCTGCCGTCGACGGGTATCCGGCGCTGAAGTGGCAGGGCCGGCAGTCTTTCGTTGCCGTCACGATGCCAGCGGTGCTTGCCGCCCCGGGCACGCCGCTTACACCCTCCGACCTTAAGGTCGTCGAGGGTCTCAACGACGCCGGCCTGACTTTCAGCATGCAATCCTATCCGCAGGCTGCCGGACCGGATGTGCCGGAGGGATCGCAGGCAGTGCTGTCCGCGGCCGATCTCGGTGCGTGGGTGCTGTCGCAGTTCTCGTCCGCCGCAGAGGTAAAGGCGGCGATTACAGCACAACCCATCGTGCTGCCGCCGATTCCCATTCTGGGCGGGCTCCGGGTGCCGTTTCATTTTACTGTCCACGATACCAGCGGCCAAAGTCTGGTGATCGAGTTTCATCAGGGCACACTGACGCTCTACGATAACCCGGTCGGCGTCATGACAAATGCGCCGCAGTTCTCGTGGCATCTGACCAACCTGAACAATTATACCTTCCTGACCAATGTCGATCACTCTACCGCGACGTTCGGAAGCTATAATGCAGTGCAGCCCGGTTCCGGCATCGCCAAGGCGGGCCTGCCGGGAGCGGACACCTCCGTCGACCGCTTCATTCGCGCTGCGTTCTATGCACAGTTCGCCGAGAAGCAGACCGACCCCGACACCGCCGTGCAGATAGTCGCGCACATCATGAACAATTTCGACCGGCCGCGCGGCATAACGGTCGATTACCCCGGCAAGGGCAGCGGCCATCTCGCCGTGGACGGCGTGAAGCTGACGAGCATCCCGACCGAGTTCACGTCGTGGACCAACATTTCAGATCTAACGCGGCGACTGTTCTTCATCCGCGACAGTCGCGGCATGAACTACACCTGCATCGCCTTGGCTGAACTGGCACAGTCCGGCTTCCGGGTGATGCCGATGGCCCACCTGATGCCCAGCGTACAGAACGCAACGGCGACACTCGCCGCCGCCTGAGACTGCATATCCTACAGCTTCCGATCAACGGCCACCCGCACCGACAGGCAGCGGGTGGCTGATTGGCGGGCTGCGGTCTGCACCATTGAGACTGCTCCGCGATGCCGGTTCTCCCACATGCGATGAACGCGCTCAGACCGGGCAGTTTACACCCGGCGGCGCTGTTCAG
>DAIPYB010000452.1:0-2882 GCA_036782955.1 Pseudoxanthobacter sp.
GATGGCCGCGGCTTCCGCCTGCAGGGCTACGAGAACGGGTTCTATCTGGGCGGCTGCCTGTTCGACCACGTGACGCCGGAGATGTCGATCTACAAGGACGAGATCTTCGGGCCGGTCCTGACCGTGGTCCGCGCGCCGGACTATGAGACCGCGCTGGCGCTGCCTTCCAAGCATGAATATGGCAACGGCGTCGCCATCTTCACCCGCGATGGCGATGCGGCGCGCGATTTCGCGGCCCGCGTCAACGTCGGCATGGTGGGTGTCAACGTGCCGCTGCCAGTGCCGCTCGCCTATCACACCTTCGGCGGCTGGAAGCGCTCCGGCTTCGGAGACCTCAACCAGCACGGCCCGGATTCGATCCGCTTCTATACCCGCACCAAGACGGTCACGACCCGCTGGCCCTCGGGTATCAAGGAAGGCGCCGAGTTCGCCATGCCGACGATGCGCTGAGCGCTGACAGGTTTCGGAGAAACAAGCGGCCGCCCTTCCGGGCGGCCGTTTCCATTTTGCGGGGCGGGATACGGCCTCAGGCGCCTGTCTGCGGCAGACGCAGGTCGAGAAGGCACATCTCCTCGCCGGAGAACGTACGCGAGCGGGTGAGGAAGCGCCGCTCGGTGCCGTTATCGAGCGAGAACATGCCACCGCGGCCGGGCACTACATCGATGATGAGCTGGGTGTGCTTCCATGCCTCGAACTGCGAGGCGCTGATAAAGACCGGAACGCCGCCGATCTCGCCCAGCTTCACATCGCGGTCGCCGACGATGAAGTCGCCTTGCGGATAGCACATCGGCGAGGAGCCGTCGCAACAGCCGCCGGACTGGTGAAACAGGATCGGTCCATAGCGGGCCCGGAGTTCGGCGATGAGGTCGAGCGCGGCCGGTGTGGCCAGCACGCGAGGCGGAACCTGCCCGTCCGGGAGCGGCGGGGCAGGCGGCGCGATCGTGACATTGTCATTCATCTGGTTTCCTCCGCGCCTGCTTTCCGGCCGGGGGAGAAAGCCCCGCGGGCACGGATGCGGCGTCCTCCTGGTTCTGGTCCGTCAAAGCAAGAAATGACGCCGGCGCGGTCATTCAGACCGCGCCGGCGCCCGTAATCGCCGCTGTTCTGGGAGGAAGACCCGGCCGGCTTAGGGGGGAGACCCCGGCCGGGCGACGCGTCAGGCGGCGATATCGAGCACGATGCGGCCGTCGATTGCGCCGGCATGCATCTTCTTGAAGACATCGTTGATGTCTTCCAGCTTCGCGGGGGCGACTGTCGCCTTGACCTTGCCGGCACCGGCGAAATCCAGCGATTCCTGCAGGTCGAGGCGGGTGCCCACGATGGAGCCGCGAACGGTGATGCCGTTCAGCACCATGTCGAAGATCGGCAGCGGGAACGAGCCGGGCGGCAGGCCGTTCAGCGCGACCGTGCCACCGCGACGCACCATGCCGAGCGCCTGCTCAAACGCCTTGGGCGAAACCGCGGTCACGAGCACGCCCTGCGCACCGCCGATTTCCTTCTTGATGAAGGCGGCGGGGTCGGTCTCCCGTGCATTTACCGTCACGGTGGCGCCGAGGCGGCGTGCCAGCGCCAGCTTGTCTTCGGACACGTCAACCGCGGCAACGTTGAGGCCCATTGCCCGTGCGTATTGCACGGCCATGTGACCAAGGCCGCCGACGCCGGAAATCACCACCCAGTCGCCGGGCTTGGTGTCGGTCACCTTGAGGCCCTTGTAGACGGTTACACCGGCGCAAAGGACCGGTGCGATATCGAGGAATTCCACGTCCTTCGGCAGGTGGCCGACGAAATTGGGATCGGCGACCACGTAATCGGCAAAGCCGCCGTTGACGGAATAGCCGGTGTTCTGCTGCTCCTCGCACAGCGTTTCCCAGCCGCCGAGGCAGTGGGTGCAGTGGCCGCACGCCGTGTAGAGCCACGGCACGCCGACCCGGTCGCCTTCCTTGACGTGCTTGACGCCGGCGCCGACGCCGGAGACATAGCCGACGCCTTCGTGGCCGGGAATAAAGGGTGGATTGGGCTTCACCGGCCAGTCGCCTTCGGCGGCGTGCAGGTCGGTGTGGCAGACGCCGGAAGCGTGAATACGAACCTGAATCTGGCCGGGGCCGGGCTCAGGCACGGCCACCTCCTCGATGACGAGCGGCTTGCCAAACTCGCGCACGACGGCAGCCTTCATTGTCTTCGCCATATCGGTCTCCTTCCCCGTCATGTGGTCTGCCCACGCGGAAAACCGCGTGGGCCATTGTCGGAAGGGGGGGCGGCTGGGGTTGCCGCCGCCGGACTTTTCCCGTCAGAGGCTCAGAAGAAGCCGAGCTTCTTCGGGCTGTAGCTGACGAGCATGTTCTTCGTCTGCTGGTAGTGGTCGAGCATCTGGCGATGGGTCTCGCGGCCGATACCCGACTGCTTGTAGCCGCCGAAAGCCGCATGGGCCGGATAGGCGTGGTAGCAGTTGGTCCACACGCGACCGGCCTGAATGGCACGGCCGAAGCGGTAGGCGCGGTTGCCGTCGCGGGTCCACACACCGGCGCCGAGGCCGTAGAGGGTGTCGTTGGCGATGTGCAGGGCTTCCTCGTCGTCGCGGAAGGTGGTCACCGATACCACCGGCCCGAAGATTTCTTCCTGGAAGATGCGCATCTTGTTGTTGCCGCGGAACACGGTCGGCTGCACGTAGTAGCCGCCCGCCAGATCGCCGCCGAGGTGGGCCTGCGCACCACCGATCAGAACTTCCGCACCTTCCTGACGACCGATGTCGAGATAGGACAGGATCTTCTGGAGCTGTTCGGAAGAAGCCTGCGCGCCGATCATGGTGGTCGGGTCAAGCGGGTCGCCCTGCTTGATGGCCGCCACGCGGGCCAGCGCGCGTTCCATGAAGCGGTCGTAGATCT
>DAIPYB010000453.1:0-2874 GCA_036782955.1 Pseudoxanthobacter sp.
GGCGCTGGCGCTCGCCGCCGGCGTGGTGCTGGTGGCCATCGCGATTCCCTCCGTCATGATCGCGCGCGGCGCCCGTCCCGGCGCGGCCGTGATGGCGGCCGGCGCGGAGTTGCGCGGCGCCGTGCTCGATACGCTGGACGGCCATTCCGACCTCGCCGCCTTCGGTATCACGGCAGCGGCGGAAGATCGCGTCGGACAGGCTGCCGGCCGGCTGGCCTCGGCGCGCCTGCGGCAAGGCCGCGCCGGCGCGGACGGTGCGCTGATGGTGCAGGTGGTGGCCGGCGTGGTGCTGACAGCGGTGCTGTGGATCGGCCTCGGCCACTTCGAACGTGGCGAGATTTCCGGCCCGGCGTTGGCTGGCTGGCTGCTCGCCGGCTTTGCGATTTTCGAGGCCGCCGGCCCGGCGGCACGCGGCGCGGCGCGCGTCGGCGCCGCCATGGCTTCCGCCCGCCGCCTTGCCGCGCTGACGCAGGAAAAGCCTGCCATCACCGATCCTGCCACCCCCATTGCCCTGCACGACGGCGAAATCCGCTTCGAGGCGGTCGACTACGGCTATGAGCCGGGTCGTAAGGTGCTGGACGGACTCAGCCTGACGCTGGCCGTCGGTGAGCGGCTGGCGATTCTGGGGCCGAGCGGCGAAGGCAAGTCCACCCTCGTCAACCTGCTGCTGCGGCTCGACGACGTGCAGGCCGGACGCATAACGATCGGCGGCACGGATATCCGGCAGGTGGCGGAGGCCGATCTCCACGCCCACATAGCCCTGATGTCGCAGGATACCCCGGTGTTCCTCGGCTCGGTGCGCGATAACCTGCAGATCGGAAACCCCGCGGCCGACGACGCTGCCTGCTGGCAGGCGCTGGAAGGCGCGCGCCTCGGCGCCTTCGTGCGTACCCTGCCGCACGGGCTCGATTCGTGGCTGGGCGAGGCGGGACGCACGCTTTCGGTCGGTCAGGCGCGGCGGCTGTGCCTTGCGCGCGCGCTGCTCTCGCCGGCCCCGGTGATCGTGCTCGACGAGCCGACATCCAGCCTAGACCATGAGACGGAAAGCGATTTTCTGGCCGATCTTGGCCCGGCCACGCGGGGGCGCACGGTGCTGATGGTCACCCACGCCCGGCTGCCGGCCGGCGCCGTGGACCGCGTACTTCGGCTGGAAGGCGGCCGGCTGCAGCCCGTGGGCTGAAGCCGGCCTCGGGGCCTTCAGCCCACGATCAGCACATCCAGCGTGCGCGGGCCATGCACGCCCTCGACGCGGTTCAGTTCGATATCGGAGGTCGCCGAAGGGCCGGAAATGAAGGTCAGCGGCCGGCCGGCCTTCACCGAGGGGTCCAGCAGTGCCACCGCTTCCGGCACGACTTCCACGATACGGTCGGCATCGACGATGCAGAGGTGATAATCGGGCAGCAGCGTCACCACCCGGCGTCCCTGCGTTTCATCGTGATCGAGCACGATCGTGCCGGTCTCGGCGATCGCCACGCGGCACAGCGTCAGCGCGCCGTCGGCAGCAGCGATCTCGCCGTTGGCGAGGCCATGATCCGGCACCGCCTCGATGGTGGCCGGCACACGGTCGGCGGGAAAACCCGGCGGCACCACCATCCGGCGCAGGCCGCGCGCGGCCAGAATGCCGCCGCAGGCTGCCGCCACCGCATCAGGCGCGCAGCGCGTGACCGCGACCTTGTAGTGAGACACACGTTCGGCGAACAGTTCCGTGCGTGCCGCCGCGTCCAGTCCTCCGACGCGGCGGAAGGCGCGCGGCACTTCAGCCACCGGCGGGCGGGCACCATTTTGGTCCAGGGCGGCGCCGATGCGCGCCAGAACGGCGTTGCGGGCCTCGCTCATTGTCCGCCCTCCCCTTCGCTTCCCCGCTTCTGCCACCAGGCGCGGAAGCTTTCCGCGGGCACCGCCTTCAGGTCGCGCATGGCGCTCCAGCCCGCAAGCGGCCCCGGCAGCGAGCGCAGCACGCCGTCGCTCTCGAACGGCTTCTGCGCCACCGCACCGGCGCGCTGGGCCATGGCGAACAGTTTTTCGGAACTGAACAGCCGCGCCATCGCCGCCATCGCCAGCGCCTCCGCATCCGGCAGGCCGCCGCGCCGGCGGCGCCGCGCCTCCACGACCTTGCCGCGCAGGTGCACGAGAATGCGCGGAATATCGATGCGCACCGGACAGACCTCGAAACAGGCCCCGCACAGCGAAGACGCATAAGGCAGGCCGGAAGCCGGCCCGGGGGGATTGAGCTGCGGGGTGAGAATGGCGCCGATCGGCCCCGGATAGGTCGAGCCATAGGCATGACCGCCGGTGCGCTCATAGACCGGACAATTGTTGAGGCAGGCAGAGCAGCGGATGCATTTCAGCGTATCGCGCGCGGCCTCGTCCTTCAGCACATCGGTGCGACCGTTATCGAGCAGGACGAGGTGGAACTCCTGCGGCCCCTCGCCGGCGCGAATGCCGGTCCATACCGAATTATAGGGGTTCATCCGCTCCGCAGTGGAGGAACGCGGCAGAAGCTGAAGAAAAGCCTCCATGTCCTGCCAGCGCGGAATCACCTTCTCGATGCCCATGACCGAGATCAGCACCTGTGGCAGCGTCAGGCACATGCGCCCGTTGCCTTCCGATTCGAACACCGCCACCGACCCGGTCTCGGCAATGGCGAAGTTGGCACCGCTGATGGCATAGGGGATCGTCAGGAACTTCTCGCGCAGATAGCGCCGCGCGGCGCCGGCGAGATCGGCCGGCTCATCGGTCAGGTTCTCGGTGTCCGGCAATTCGCGGCGGAAGATTTCGCGGATTTCCGAGCGGTTGCGATGAATGGCCGGCACCAGAATGTGCGACGAGCGGTCGTGGCCAAGCTGCACGATCACCTCGGCCAGATCGGTCTCG
>DAIPYB010000454.1:0-2869 GCA_036782955.1 Pseudoxanthobacter sp.
CGCGCTTCGCGTGGCTGCGGGCCTTCGGGCGGCTGGTATGGCGGCATCCGACGGCCTCGCTGACGCTGTCGCTGGGATCGCTCGCGCTGGGGTCGGTCTATGCCAATCTGGTACTGATGCAGCCGGGGCCGCATCCGGCGCCGCTGTTTTCCACCCGGCCGCAGGCCGCCGTTGCCAACGCGCGCCTGACGCTGCTGCGCGATATTCAGCAGGGGCTGGTCGACCGCGGCTACATGAGCGGAACCACCGACGGACTGATGGACCGGCGCACCGGCGATGCCATCCGCGATTTCGAGAGCGCGCAGGGGCTGTCGGTGACCGGCCAGCCAAGCGAGGCCCTGCTGGCACAATTGACCGTGGCGCCGCGCCGACGCTTCGAGCCCGGCAACGCAGCGACGACCGGGGGGGACGGCGGGGCACAGCCGATGGCCCGCGCGACCGCGGTGGAAAAGGCCGCCGCCCCGGCCGGCGCTGCCGGAGCCGCCGCCGATCCGCGCGCCGAGGTGAAGAAAGTGCAGAAGGCGCTGGCCGATCTCGGATACGGGCCGTTGCAGGTCGATGGCCGGATGGGCGGCCAGACGGCGGCGGCGATCCGGCGGTTTCGCGCCGACCACGGCCTGCCGGCGGGCGAGGGCATCGACGGGCGGCTGGTGGAAACGCTGGTTGCCATCGGCGGCATGGTCAAATCATAACGCCGCAGCAGCGGCGAACGGAAAGGCCGGCCGATGGCGCGGGTGGTATCCTCATTCTTCGTCGGCGCGCTGGTGCGCCGGTGCGAGGCCGAAGGGGCATTCGCGACCGTGGCGCGGCGCGGCGCGGCGGAAGCCGGCGCGGTGTTCGTGAAGGTTGCCCTCGGCAGCCGCACGGCGGACCTCTACGCCCCGGCGCCGCAGACGGCGTTCGACGACGAGCGGCCGGTGGACCGGCTTTTCGAGCGGGTGCTGGCCGGGGCCGACGAGGCGGACGTGGAGGCGCGGCTGAAGCGCGAGGCGGATTTCGACCCCGATCTCTGGATCGTGGAAATCGAGGATCGCCACGGACGGGCCTTTGTGGAAACGATGCCGGCGCCACCGCCGGGCGCGGAGATTTTTCGATGAACGGGACATCGCCGTTCTGGCGCACGAAAACGCTGCGCGAGATGACCGAGGCGGAGTGGGAATCGCTGTGCGACGGCTGCGGACGCTGCTGCCTGAACAAGCTGGAGGATTGGGACACCGGCGCCATTGCATGGACCAACGTGGCCTGCACCCTGCTGGACACCGAAAGCTGCCGCTGCCGGGATTATCCCGGCCGTTCGCAGATCGTGCCGGACTGCATCCGCCTGACGCCGGAAGAAGTGGAGAGCCTGCACTGGCTGCCGCCGACCTGTGCCTACCGGCTGGTGGACGAGGGCAGCGACCTGCCGTGGTGGCATCCGCTGGTCTCCGGCGATCCCGATACGGTGCACGAGGCGGGGATTTCCGTGCGGGGCCGGGCGATCAGCGAGGACGGCATCGCGCCGGAGGCACTGGAGGAACATCTGGTGCTGTGGCCCGGAAGAGTGCCGCGGGGCGGGCTTGCGCCGGTGCGTCCGCCGACCCGGCTGGTCGGAAGATTGAGAAAATAATCCAAACAAGGATTATAGTCCTTGACACCGTGACGGTGTCCTGATAGCAATAAGGCATGGTCGGACAGGTGCGGCCGCGAGGGTTTCGCGGTGCCGGTGCGGCATGGACGTGATCTGCTGGATTGGGATGAGGCCGGACCGCTACCGCGGGCCGGCTTTTTTATTGGCATTGGCGCGGCCTGCGGGCTGAGGGCGGGAGCGGGGGGAACGGTGGCGGAAGCGGAAGACGGAGAGTTTGCGGCAGGCCGTGGCGGGCGCGATGGCGCATTGGGCGCAAACGCGCCTTGCGATGAAGGCATCGGCGATGGTGCCGGCGCGGTTGCGGGAAAGCCGCGCGGTTGCGGCACGGCGGGTGGAAGGGTGCGCCGCCATGGCGGCGGCGCCGGCCGCGCGGCGGGACGCGGGCAGGCGGTGGACGGCGCGACAGGCGCCGCACAGCCAGCCCGCCGCCGCGGCAATGGCCGCCGCGAACTGGCGCGGCCGCTGTTTGAAGGCGGCACGACGCTGGCCGGCATCGCCGCCGCCGTGGGCGTTACGACGGTGACCGTGCGGCGCTGGGCGCAGGCGGAAGGCTGGCGGCGGATGACCGGGGCGGGCATGACCGGGGCGGGCATGGCCGGGCGGCGCATGACCGGTGCCCGGCCGAGCGGCATGCGCTCGACCGGGACGAGGGCCGGGGAGACGCCGGGCGGCGGGCCGGGGCCGGTGGAACACGGCGCCGACCGGGGGGCGCTGGTGGGCCGGCTGATGCGCGCCTTCGCCCGGCAGGTGAGCGAGGTGGAGGCCCGCCTCGGTGGCGAGGGCGGCGCGGACGAGCGCGATGCCCGCACGCTGGGCGTGCTGGCGAAAACGCTGGAAACCCTTATCGATCTGGACAGGACGGCGCAGGGCGAGCGGACGGACGGCGAGGAGGCGAAAAATCTCGATGCTGTGCGGGAAGAACTTGCGCGCCGCCTTGATCGGCTGCGCCAGACGGGGTGAGGCGGAACGGCTGATTGCCGGCCTCGACGGGGCGAGCCTTGAAGTGCTGGCCCACGACTGGGACCTGTGGGCGCGCGACGACCAGATGCCGCCGGAAGGCGACTGGACCGCATGGCTGGTTCTGGGCGGGCGCGGCGCCGGCAAGACGCGCACCGGCGCGGAATGGGTGCGGGCGATGGCAACGGGCCGGGCGCCCTTCGCAGAGGAACCTGCCGGGCGCATCGCCCTTGTCGAGGAAACGCTTTCGGATGTGCGCGACGTGATGATCGAGGGCATTTCCGG
>DAIPYB010000455.1:0-2856 GCA_036782955.1 Pseudoxanthobacter sp.
GGCGATGGTGCAAAGCCGGGCGATGAAATGCAAGGCGGGCCGGAAAAGGGAGCGTGCGGGCACGACAAGGTGCCCGCCCGCTCCCGTTCTTCAGGATGGCCGCGTTCTCCTTGTGCGAGAACGCTCCCGGATGGCAATCAGGCGACCGGCGCCGGCGCTTTCCAGCTCAGTTTCGGCTGGCGGGCAGCGCGGGTTTCATCCAGCCGGCGGCGCGGGGCAAGTTGCGGTGCCGCCTTGAAGGCTTCAGCTTCGCCGGCCTGCGCGCGCTGGGCCAGATCGCGCAGCGCGCCGATGAACAGATCAAGGCTGGCCCGGGATTCCGATTCCGTCGGCTCGATCAGCATGGCGCCATGCACCACCAGCGGGAAATACATCGTCATCGGATGATATCCCTCATCGATCATCGCCTTGGCGAAATCGAGCGTGGTCACGCCGGTACCCTCGAACGACGAATCGTCGAACAGCGCCTCGTGCATGCAGGGCCGGTCGCCATAGGGCGCATGGAACAGGTCGGAGAGGCGCACGCGCACATAGTTGGCCGCCAGAACGGCATCTTCCGAGGCCTGCTTCAGTCCGTCCGCGCCGTGGGACAGCATGTAGGCGAGCGCGCGCACATACATGCCCATCTGGCCATGGAAGGCAGTGAGCCGGCCGAAGGGTGCTTCGCCGGCGGCGGTTTCCGTGTTGCTTTCCACCAGCGCCACCCGGTCGCCCTCGCGGCGCAGGAACGGCAGCGGCGCGAACGGAGCCAGTGCCTTCGACAGCACCACCGGCCCCGCCCCCGGACCGCCGCCGCCGTGGGGCGTGGAGAAGGTCTTGTGCAGGTTGATGTGCATGGCATCGATGCCGAGATCGCCGGGGCGGACCTTGCCGACGATGGCGTTGAAATTGGCGCCGTCGCCATAGAAGAACGCACCGGCCGCGTGAACGGCGTCGGCGATTTCCACCACCTCGCGCTCGAACAGGCCGCAGGTGTTGGGGTTGGTCAGCATGATGGCGGCGACATCGGGCGAGAGGCGGGCCTTCACCTCAGCCGGGTCTACCGTGCCGTCGGCGCGCGCCGGCACCGGCACCACCTTGAAGCCGAGCAGAGCGGCGGTGGCCGGGTTGGTGCCGTGGGCCGATTCCGGCACCAGCACCACCGAGCGCTTCTCGCCCCGGGCCTCGATGGCGGCGCGGATGGCCGCCATGCCGCACAGTTCACCGTGGGCACCCGCCTTGGGGCTGAGGGCCACGGCTTCCATGCCGGTCAGTTCCAGCAGCCAGTGCGACAACTCTTCCATAAGCGCAATGGCGCCGGCCACCGTCTTCTGCGGCTGCAGGGGGTGGATGTCGGCAAAGCCGGGCAGGCGGGCCACCTGCTCGTTCAGGCGCGGATTGTGCTTCATGGTGCACGAGCCGAGCGGATAGGTGCCGAGGTCGATGGCGTGGTTCTGCCGCGACAGGCGCACGTAATGGCGCATGGTTTCCGGCTCGGAGAGGCCCGGCAGGCCGATCGGCGCGGTGCGGGCAAGACGGCCGAGGCGGGAGGCGACGGCCGGGGCTTCCGGCAGGTCGACGCCGCTGACATCGGCGCGGCCGATCTCGAACAGCAGCGGCTCTTCCATCTGGAGGCCGCGATTGCCGGTGAAGGTGGCGGTGGCGGGCACGGCGGCCTCGCCCTCCGGTCGGGAGGGACGACCCTGACGGTTCAGCATGTCACGGCTCCGGTGTGCGAAGCGGAAAGGATGAGGCGCGCGGTCATTTCAGCACCGCGGCAAGGGCATCGGCGAAAGCGGCGCGATCTTCTGCCGGGCTGGTTTCGGTCGCGGCCACCAGGATGAGGTCGGAGAGGGCCGGCGCATCCGGGATGAGGCGGGAGACCGGTACGCCGCCGAGAATGCCCCGCCCGGCCAGCGCCTCCACCACCGCCGCGGCGTCGCCGGGCACGCGGATGGTGAACTCGTTGAAGAACGTCTCGTTGAGCACGCTCACGCCGGGAACGGCCGCCAGCCTGTCGGCCAGATCCACTGCCGCGGCGTGGTTCAGCGCGGCAAGCCGCGTCAATCCGGCTTCGCCCAGAAGCGTCATGTGGATGGAGAAGGCCAGCGCGCACAGGCCGGAATTGGTGCAGATATTGGACGTCGCCTTATCGCGGCGGATGTGCTGCTCGCGGGTGGAAAGCGTCAGCACGAAACCACGCGTGCCGTCGGCATCCACGGTCTCGCCGCAAAGGCGGCCGGGCATCTGGCGCACGTATTTTTCGCGGGTGGCGAACAGGCCGACATAGGGCCCGCCGAAGGAGAGCGGGTTGCCGATGGATTGGCCTTCCGCCACCACGATATCGGCGCCCTGCGCACCGGGCGATTCCAGCGCGCCGAACGACACGGCTTCGGTGACGACGGCAATCAGCAGCGCACCGGCCGCGTGGGCCTTTTCGGCGACTGCAGCGAGATCCGCCAGATGGCCAAAGAAAGTCGGCGTCTGCACGACCACGCAGGAGACGGTGCCGTCGATGGCGGCGAGCAGATCTTCCGTGCCTGCCGGATCGGGCGGGAAGGCGGCCACTTCGTCGCCGGCCAGAGTGCTGATGGTCTCCACCACGGCGCGGTAATGCGGGTGCAGGCCGCCGGCCAGCACCGCCTTGCGGCGTCGGGTGATGCGGTGGGCCATGAGCACGGCCTCCGCCGTGCCGGTGGAGCCGTCATACATGGAGGCGTTGGCCACCTCCATGCCGGTCAGCCGCGCAACCTGCGTCTGGAACTCGAACAGCACCTGCAGCGTGCCCTGCGCGATTTCGGGCTGATAGGGCGTGTAGGAGGTGAGAAACTCCGAGCGCTGGATCAGGTGATCCACCGTCGCCGGCACATGGTGGCG
>DAIPYB010000456.1:0-2850 GCA_036782955.1 Pseudoxanthobacter sp.
TTCGTCGCCATGACCGTGGCGCCATGGCTGATGTTGAAGCTCGCTCCCCGGAAAACCGTGCCCGCCGCAAGCATCGGTACCGGCGCCCATGGCGAGGGCCGCCTCGGCCACCTCTATCGCCGCATCGCGGAACCGCTCCTCGCCAGCCGCACCCGGGCATGGACTTTCCTGCTCGCCGTCGGCATCGCGACTCTCGCTTCGATGGCGCTGTTCTATACCCGCGACGTGACTGTGAAGCTGCTGCCATTCGATAACAAATCGGAACTGGCGGTCACGCTCGACCTGCCGGAAGGGTCGAGCCTTGAAGACACGGCCCGCGTCCTGACAGCGGCCGCGACCGTTGCCCGCGACCTGCCGGAGGTGCGCGCGATCGACCTCTATGCCGGCACTCCCGCCCCGTTCAATTTCAACGGTCTGGTGAGGCACTTTTATTTCCGGCAGGCGCCGGAACTGGGTGAACTTGCACTCACGCTCGCACCCAAGGCGGAGCGTGAGCGGCCGAGCCATCAGGTGGCGCTGGAACTGCGCGAAAAATTGCTGGCGGCCCTGAAACTGCCTCAGGGCGCAAGCCTGAAGGTGGTCGAGGTGCCCCCCGGCCCTCCGGTAATGGCCACCCTGATCGCCGAAATCTATGGCCCGGACGCCGCCACCCGCCGCGCCGTAGCCGCAGAAATAAAGTCCATCTTCCACGATGTTCCTTTCATCGTGGATGTGGACGATTCCATAGGCGATCCGCGGCCGAGGCTGCGTCTTGAAATCGATCAGGACCGGCTGGAGTTCTTCGGTGTCGAGCAGGGCGATGTCTATGACACCATCCGCGCCCTCGTCGGCGGCCTGCCGGTCGGCTATTCGCATCGCGGCGACGGGCGCGACCCTATCGAGATCCTCGTGCGACTGCCGAAGAACGACCTGACGTGGAACGAGCGCCTCGCCTCCACGCCGATCGCCGCCAACGCCCAGCCGGGCAACCGCGCCGTGGTGCAGCTCGGCGACGTCGTCCGCGCAACGATGGAGCCGGGTTCGCCCACCATCTACCGCCGCGACGGCCGTTTCACCGACATGGTGCAGGCGGAACTCGCCGGCGCCTTCGAGGCCCCCGTCTACGGCATGATCGAGGTGGACCGCCGCATCGAATCCCATGATTGGGGCAACCTGCCGAAACCCCGGATTGCCCTGCACGGACAGCCAGCCGATGAAGCCACCCCGACCGTGCTGTGGGACGGCGAGTGGGAAGTGACCTGGGTAACCTTCCGCGACATGGGCGGCGCCTTCATGATCGCATTGGTTGGCATTTATGTTCTGGTTGTGGCGCAGTTTGGTTCGTTCAAGCTGCCACTGGTCATTCTGGTGCCGGTTCCGCTCACCCTGATCGGCATCCTGCTCGGCCACTGGATGTTCCACGCCGCATTCACGGCCACCTCGATGATCGGCTTCATTGCGCTGGCCGGCATCATCGTGCGCAACTCCATCCTGCTGGTCGACTTCATCCGCCACGGCGGTGCCCCCGGCAAGACACTGCACGATATCGTCATCGAGGCCGGCGCCGTGCGCTTCAAACCCATCCTGCTCACCGCCCTGGCCGCGATGATCGGCGCCGCCACCATCCTGACAGACCCGATCTTCCAGGGACTGGCAATCTCCCTTCTCTTCGGACTGGCCTCATCGACCCTGCTGACCGTTCTGGTCATCCCGGCGATATACGTGGTCCTGCGCGATACGCGCATTCGGTCATGATGCGAATGCCTTATGGCGCCGACCAGCACTCATTAGTCGAGGCATCACTATAATTACCCGCATAAATCGAAATTAGCCAATCGCACTCATCCAAGAGTCTAAACTTTTGAAAAAAGTGATTGCCATATGTAAAATATGAAGGCTTATGTTGGGGCATCGACAGCGCCTGAGCCCGACATGAGATGAGCATCCTCCCCGAACCGAAAATGATCCCATCTGCACGTGATGCCGCGTTCGCACGGCTGGGCCGGCTGACGATGCCGGAGGTGCTGATCATTGGCGGCGGGGTGAATGGCGTGGGCACGTTGCGCGATCTTGCGCTGAACGGCGTTTCCGCGGTTCTGCTCGACGCGGGCGATTTCTGTGCCGGGGCCAGCAGCGCCTCGAGCAGGATGGCTCATGGCGGATTGCGCTATCTGGAAGGGCGAGAGTTTCGCCTCGTTGCGGAATCGGCGCGAGAGCGCAATCTGCTGCTGCATAACGCGCCGCATCTGGTGCGCCCGCTTGAAATCGTGGTGCCGCTGGAAACCCTGTTCAGCGGTCTTCCGCAGGCGGTACTGCGGTTTGCCGGGCTGTCGCGCCGCTCCGGGCCGCTGAGCCTTGCCGCGCTGGAGGGTGCGCTGGCACTCTACGAGCATCTCGGTGCAAAATTTCGTGCGCTGCCGCGCCATCGTACGGTGTTGAAGCGCAGTTCGTTTCCGCCTGGCCTCGATGCCGGCACACGCGCGGTTGTCAGCTATTACGACGGCGAGATCGTCAATCCGGAAGGCCTCATCTTCGAGATGCTCGGAGAGGCAGCGGATGCCGGCGATGTCGCGGCCGTCAATCACGTCACGTGGTCGCCCGTGGCCGATGCGATTGCAATTGCCGATCCGTCCTCCCGCCAGACCGTTGCGGTGCGGGCGCGGGCGGGGGCCCCGGCGGGACGGGAGGTTCCGCCGCGGGTGCGGCCGGCGGCTCGGGCGCCGGCACGGGCTGAGGAGCCGCCGGTGAGGTCATGGTTGGCGCCGATGGGGGAAGCACCGGGACCGTCACGACGGGCGCGGGTTCCGGCAGAGGCACCGCGAGGGGAGCGGGCACCGACCCGCCCTCCGTCGCCAGTTCGGGCCCGACGTC
>DAIPYB010000457.1:0-2843 GCA_036782955.1 Pseudoxanthobacter sp.
CGATCACGGTTTCGCCGCGCGCCAGCGTCGCCGCCATCATGACGGTGTGGGTGGCGCCCACCGACACCTTGGGAAACACCACCCGGCCGCCGATGAGCCCGCCTTTCGGCGCACGCGCAATGGCATAGCCGCGGTCGATCTCGATCTCGGCGCCGAGATCCTTCAGGCCGTTGATGAAGAAATCGACCGGCCGGGTGCCGATGGCGCAGCCGCCGGGCAGCGACACCTTCGCCTCGCCCATGCGCGCCAGAAGCGGCCCGATCACCCAGAAGCTCGCCCGCATCTTGGAGACGAGTTCGTAAGGTGCCGTGGTATCGACAATGGCGCTGGCCGACAGGCTGACCGTCTGGCCGCACATGTCGTCCTGTCCGTTGCGCTTGCCCTGAATGGCGTGGTCGACGCCATGGTTGGAGAGAATCTGGAACAGCAGCTGCACATCGCGCAGGCGCGGCAGATTCTCCAGCGTCAGGGTTTCGTCGGTCAGAAGGCTCGCGATCATCAGCGGCAGGGCCGCGTTCTTGGCTCCCGAAATGGGAATGACGCCGTTCAGCCGGTTTCCGCCGACGATCCTGATCTTGTCCATGAAAAGTCCGTGTCCGCATGGCCCGGGCCGAAGGGGGCGCCCGATCAAGGTTCCTCGCCTAGCGCAGCCGCCTGCGCGACGCAAGCAGATCGCGCGCCCGTGCCGCCCGCAGCACCGGCGGCGAATGCCGGCTCACAGCCGTTCCAGAAATGAATCCAGCACCTTCTTGCGGCCGGCCTTATCGAAATCCACCGTCAGTTTGTTGCCGTCGACCGCCGCCACCGTGCCGTTGCCGAACTTCTGGTGGAATACCCGCCCGCCGCAGGTGAAGGCGGACTGCGCCGAGACGACGCTTTTCGCCACCAGTTCGCCCTCGATGGTCGCCCCGCCGCCGCGCAGGCGCTGGGCGGGCGCGGAAAGCGGACGCCCCTGCCCCCGGCCGCCACCGCCGTCGCGGGTGCGCTCCCGCGCCCGCTCCCAGCCCGGCGTGCCGTAGCTTGAGCCGAAGCTGTCGGAACGGTCGAACCGGCTGGCGCCGTAGCCGCCATAGCCGCCGGCACCGCCGGATTCGCGCACCGCGACATGGGCTTCCGGCAACTCATCAAGAAAGCGCGAGGGCACGGTCGTCTGCCACAGGCCATGAACGCGCCGGTTGGAGGCGAACCACACATAGGCCCGCCGCCGCGCCCGCGTCAGGCCCACATAGGCAAGCCGCCGCTCCTCCTCCAGTCCCGAACGGCCGCCTTCGTCCAGCGCACGCTGATGGGGGAACAGCCCTTCCTCCCAGCCCGGCAGGAACACGGTGTTGAACTCCAGACCCTTGGCGGCATGCAGCGTCATCAGCGTCACCGCCTCCTGCCCCGCCTCGCTCTCGGTGTCGGTCACCAGCGCGATGTGCTCGAGGAAGCCGGCGAGCGACTCGAAATCCTGCATGGAACGGATCAGTTCCTTCAGGTTCTCAAGCCGTCCCGGCGCATCGGCCGAGCGGTCCTGCTTCCACATCTCGGTGTAGCCGCTCTCATCGAGAATGATTTCGGCTACCTCGTGATGAGCCTTTTCGTCCAGCAGGCGGCGCCAGTGGGCAAAGGCCTGCAACAACGCACGCAGGGTGGAGCGCGCCTTCGGCTTCAGCTCATCCGTTTCCACCAGACGGGCGGCGGCTGCCATCAGCGGCATTTCGTTGGCGCGGGCAAAGTCGTGGCAGATCTGCAGCGTGGCATCGCCAAGGCCGCGCTTGGGCGTGTTGACGATGCGCTCGAAGGCAAGGTCGTCGGCCGGCTGCACAGTGGCGCGGAAATAGGCCAGCGCATCGCGGATTTCGGCGCGCTCATAGAAGCGCGGGCCGCCAACCACCCGGTAGGGCAGCCCCAGCGTAACGAACCGGTCTTCGAACTCGCGCATCTGGAAGGACGCGCGCATCAGGATGGCGATCTGGTCGAGGCTCTCGCCCTTGCGCTGCAGGCTTTCGATCTCATCGCCGATGGAACGCGCCTCCTCGGTGGAATCCCATGCCGAAGCCACCGTCACCGGCACCGCGTCGGGGTCGCTGATATCGGTGAACAACGTCTTGCCGAGACGGCCCTCGTTGTGGGCGATGAGATGGGAAGCCGCCGCCAGAATCGGTGGCGTAGAGCGATAGTTGCGCTCAAGCCGAATGACCACTGCGCCGGGAAAATCGCGTTCGAAGCGCAGGATATTGTCAACCTCCGCGCCGCGCCATCCATAAATCGACTGGTCGTCATCGCCAACGCAGCAGATATTCATGTTGTTCTGCGCCAGAAGTCGCAGCCACAGATATTGCGCTGTATTGGTATCCTGATACTCGTCGACCAGCATATAGCGGAAGCGCCGCTGATATTCGGCCAGAACATCCGGATGCTCACGGAAGATGCGGATCGGCTCGACCAGAAGATCGCCGAAATCGGTGGCGTTCAGCGTCTTCAGCCGCGCCTGGTAGATGGCATAGAGCGCCTGTCCGCGCCCGTTGGCGAAACCCGCGCCATCGCCGGCCGGCACCTTGTCCGGCGTCAGGCCGCGATTCTTCCAGCCGTCGATGAGCTGGGCAAGCTGGCGGGCCGGCCAGCGTTTTTCGTCCAGATTCTCCGCCTGAATGATCTGTTTCATCAGGCGCAGCTGGTCGTCGGTGTCGAGGATGGTGAAATCGGACCGCAACCCCGCCAGTTCGGCATGGCGGCGCAGGATGCGCGTGCCGATGGCGTGGAAGGTGCCGAGCCAGTTCATGCCTTCCACCGAGCCGCCGACGAGCGCGGCGATGCGCAGCTTCATCTCCCGCGCGGCCTTGTTGGTGAAGGTCACGGCA
>DAIPYB010000458.1:0-2825 GCA_036782955.1 Pseudoxanthobacter sp.
CGACGGCCCCGCACGACGTGATCCTGACGCTGGATGCCACCACCGGCCAGAACGCCATGCGGCAGGTCGAAATCTTCGGCAAGACCGCGGGCGTGACCGGCCTTGTCATGACCAAGCTGGACGGCACGGCGCGGGGCGGCATTCTGGTGGCGATTGCAGCCCGCCACGGGCTGCCGGTGCATTTCATCGGCGTCGGCGAGGGCATCGATGACCTCGAGCCGTTCGATGCCCGCGATTTCGCCCGCGCCATCGCCGGTCTGGACGCCTGATCCCTGCGTCCTTGTCTTTCTTGCAGAAGGCCCCGGCGATCGGTTGCCGGGGCCTTTTCATTTGCCGGCGCCTGTTTCCCGATGCTCCCGCTAGTGGCCGGCAATGGTGTGTGGATAACCGGCGCTGCGGGCGGCTTTTCGCGTCTGCGGATGTGGATGAGTGTTGTCGTCCTGAAAACGCCTGTTGCAATCGCGGGGGTGAGCCGCTAAATACGCACTCGTTCGGCACGCTCCCTTCGTCTAGCGGTCAGGACGTCGCCCTCTCACGGCGAAAACAGGGGTTCGATTCCCCTAGGGAGCGCCATCAGCCTTGCTCATCGAGTGCTGATGGTACTTTTGATTGCTGACGCTAATTCAAATCGTTCATTGCTGAGCTTTGGTTCGATCACGAGCGGACAGCTTGTTTTGTCTCGCTTTGTCTGTCGGGCCGGGATGCCTTCTTGCGCTCAGGCGGGGCGCGTCAGTGCGGCGGCAAGGCCGAGGCCGGGATAGCGCGTATCGACGCGCGTGAGATCGTCGGCCAGCTCCGCCACGATCCAGTCGCGGATTTGCGTCACCACCGGCCGGAACGGCTTGTCGCGCTGACGCACCAGATGGCAGCGTCGGCCGGTCGCGATGAGATCGTTGCGGGCCGGAACGAGGTCGCCCATCACCAGCCAGTGCGACACCACATTGAGCCAGCCGAGCGCCACGCCCTGCCCGAGAAGGGCGGCCTGCACCACGATGGCATAGTCTGAGAAGACCAGTGTGTTGGAGCCATCCCCGAACGAGCGCGATATGGCATCGCCCCAGCCGGTATTGCTGTCGCTGAGATTGACGATGGTGGTGGCGGTTGCCTTCAGTGTGCCGTGGCCGTCGCCATGGCGCTCCAGATAGGCCGGGCTGCAGATCGGCAACAGAAGCTCCGGCATGACCAGCGTCGCCTCATGGCGGTCGTCAGCGCCTTCCACGAAGCGCATGCCGAGGTCGACATCGCTGACCGGCCCGGAGAGCGCGCTCATGATCAGCTGGAAGCGCAGGTCCACCCCCGGAAATGCGGCTTTGAATCGCTCCATGCGCGGCATCATCCAATGGGTCGTGAAGCCCGTGGAGACCGACAGAGACACGGTCTCCGTGCCGGCGCTGCGATCCTGAATCTCGCGGATCGCCGCCTCGATGCCGGAGAAGCCGCGGGCGGTGGCGTCGAACAGCAGCTTGCCCGCCTCCGTCGTCAGAACGCCATTCGGCAGGCGCACGAAAAGCGGCGTGCCGAGACGGTCCTCCAGCCGCGCCACCATGCGGCTGACGGCGGCAGGCGTGACGTTCAGTTCGTCTGCGGCGCGCGAGAAGTTCCCGCACCGGGCCGCCGCTTCGAACGTGAACAGCGCATTCATGGACGGCAGGGAGCGGCGCAGCATTGTCATTACATTATGTAAAACCTTCACCAACCTTTTTTCAATTGCCGTGTCAGGATTGCTGCGGTTTTCTTGGCTTCGGCAAAGGGTTCGGCCGGGCATCGCAGCCGCAACACCGGGTAACGGGTTGCCGCCGGCATCCCGGCCTCGTGATCCGGCGCCGGGCCGGCCTGATCGCGGCGGTCATCCAGTTGAGCCGAAAGCAGCGTGGGACGAATGAGCAGTACCGCCAAATCCAGCAGCGTCGGCGTTTCCGTCCGTTCGGCGGAGAAGCATTACGGCGCGTTTCGCGCTCTCGACGATGTCAGTCTGGAAGTGGCGCCCGGTGAGTTCGTCTCCGTTCTCGGCCCCTCCGGATCGGGCAAGACGACGCTGCTCGGCATTCTTGGCGGCTTCGTGCAGCCGACCTCCGGGTCGGTGTGGCTGGGTGATCGCGATATTACATTTGCGCCGCCCCACAAGCGCGATATCGGCATCGTCTTCCAGAACTACGCACTGTTCCCGCATATGAGCGTGGGCGAGAATGTCGCCTTTCCGCTGCGGGCCCGCCGGCTGCCCAAGGCAACGTGGCCGGACCGGGTCAGGGCGGCGCTGGCGATGGTCGAGCTTTCCGGTTTCGAGGACCGGCGCATCAGCGCGCTATCCGGCGGCCAGCGCCAGCGGGTGGCTCTGGCCCGCGCCATGATCTTCGAGCCGCGCCTGATCCTGATGGATGAGCCGCTGTCCGCGCTCGACAAGCAACTGCGCGAGACCATGCAGATCGAGTTGCGCCATCTGCACCGCAAGCTCGGCGCCACCATCATCTATGTCACGCACGACCAGCGCGAGGCGCTCACCATGAGCGACCGCATCGCCATCATGAACCGCGGGCGCATCGTGCAGATCGATACGCCGGAGGTGCTGCACGATCATCCGGCCGATTCGTTCGTCGCCGGCTTCATCGGCGAGGCGACGCTGCTGCCGGTGCAGAATATCGCGCTCGGCGGCAATGCTGTCCGGCTTGGCAGCACGGTGTTGCAATCGGCCCGGCGCGTACCGGTCAGCAACGAAATCTTCCTCGTGCTCCACGCCGAAAAGCTGGTCATCGCCGGCCCGCAGGCCGATGCCGGCATGAACCGCCTTTCTGGCACCGTGACCGAGATCGTCTATCAGGGCGAGAGCA
>DAIPYB010000459.1:0-2817 GCA_036782955.1 Pseudoxanthobacter sp.
CTGTTTGCCTACATTGCCGGTTCGCCGTTCGTGCTCATGTCGCTGGGCGGCCTCAGCCCGCTGCAATATAGTTTTGTCTTCGCTGTCAACGCCATCGGCATCATCGGCGGCGCGCAGTTCAACAGCATGCTCATTACCCGGTTTGGCGCTGCGCGTGTGGTTTCCTCAGCGCTTGCGGTGCTGATACCGGCTTCGCTCGCCCTTGCGGTCGTGGTGGCGCTCGGCGTCGGCGGGCTGCCGGCCATTCTGGTTCTGGTGTTCGTTTCCCTCGCCTCGCTTGGCCTCATCATGCCGAATGCCATGCTGCTCGCGCTGGAGCCATTCGGCGAGCGCGCCGGCGCCGCCTCTGCGCTCGGCGGGGCGCTGCAGCTTCTGATCTCGTCGGGTGCTACTGTTCTCGTCAGTGCCGGGTTCGATGGAACGGCCCGTTCAATGGCCTTCACCATGGCGGCCGGGGGACTGTTTGCCGCTGTGTTCTGGCTTGCCTTTCGCCGGTCCATGGCGTGCAATCGGCCAGCCTGAAAACGATTGCCCGTATCGAATAAGCAGGGAGGCTCCGGGCCTTGTCGGACAGAAACGTCGAAACGCCGCGCCAGACCGCTGACGGTCTCTATTACCTCCTCGCGGCGGTCATCGGCCTCCTGGTCGGGGCCATCGGTTCGGTGTTCCACATCATCGTCGAATACATGCTCGGCTGGCCGAAGCTGGTGGTGGCTCTGGTGCCCGGGCCACTGGTCTATCCGGCGCTGATCGCGGTGGCGATGGCGATGGTGCTGACATCGGTCTTTCTGGTGCGCCGGTTCGCGCCGGAGGCCGCGGGCAGCGGCGTTCAGGAAATCGAAGGCGCCATGGAAGGGCTGCGCACCCTGCGGTGGCAGCGCGTTTTGCCGGTCAAGTTCTTCGCCGGCCTGTTGTCGCTGGGCGCTGGCCTCGTGGTGGGGCGCGAAGGGCCGACCATCCACATGGGCGCCTCGGTGTCGGAGGGCTTCAGCCGGGCCATCCGCCTCGATCTGCGCGATGCGCGCGGCCTGATGGCTGCGGGCGCGGCAGCCGGCCTTGCTGCGGCCTTCAGCGCGCCGCTCGCCGCCGTGCTGTTCGTGATCGAGGAGACGCGGCGGCAGTTTCCCTATGGCTTCCGCACCTACACCGCCGTCATCGTCTGCTCGGCCGCTTCCGGTGCCGCCACGGTGGCGTTCAGCGGTTCGCAGCCGTTCCTGTTCATCGACGTGCCGGGCATGCCGCTGGGGCTGCTGCCGGCGTTCATCGTGCTCGGTGGCATTCTCGGTGCGCTTGGCGTGGTGTTCAATGCCGGCGTTCTGGCCGGCCTCAACGGGGCGGGCCGCATGTCCCGCCTGACATCGCCCTATGTGTGGCCGGGTCTCGTGGCGGTGGCCATCGGCCTCCTGTCGGTGCTGCGGCCGGAGGCGACGCAGGGCGGCGAAGGGCTGGTCCTGACCATGACCCACGAGAACCTCGGTGTCGCCACGCTGGCGCTGATCGTGGTCATCCGCTTCGTCATGACCATGGCGAGCTATTCGACCGGCGCGCCCGGCGGCATCTTCGCCCCCATTCTGGCGCTGGCCACCGCTGTCGGCCTGCTGTTCGGCGGGCTGCTGGATCTGGTTGTGCCGCTGCCACACGGCGCGGTGACGGCTTTCGCCATTGCCGCCATGGGCGGGTTGTTCACATCCACGGTCCGTGCGCCGCTGGTCGGCATGGTTCTCGTAGCCGAACTGACCGGCGCCTACAGCCTGCTGCTGCCGGTTATCGTCACCTGCGTCACGGCGAACATCGTCGCCGAGGCCCTGAAAGGCCGGCCGATCTATGAGCAGTTGCTGGAGCGTGCACTGCGGCTTTCCGGCCAGACCCCTCCCGTGTTCAGCGAGGACGAGCCCATGGGCGGCTGGGACGAGAACGCGCGCCGCCCGGCAGGCCAGCCGGCAACGGATGGCACGCCGCCGCGGGCCTGATCCGCAGTGGCGATGACGCGCCGAAGCGGCGGCGCCATCGCCTTGCAGGCGATGGCCATGCTTTTCGTCGCTGCGGCTCTTACCCTGCCGTCCAGTGCGACCTTGGCTTTGGAGGCCCGGGCGGTGACGCTCGCGACTGCAACGGGCACCCTCGCCGGAACGCTGACCATGCCGTCGGGCGAGACGCCTGTTCCGGCGGTGTTGCTGTGGGCGGGGTCCGGGCCGGTTGACCGCCAGGGCAATCTGCCCGGCCTCATCAACAACAGTCTTGGCAATCTCGCAGAAGCTCTTGGTCGGGAAGGCATTGCCGTGCTGCGCACCGATAAGCGCGGTATCGGGGAAAGCCGAGCGGCCGGGGCGGACGAGCAGGATTTGCGGTTCACGACTTACGTGGACGACATGGTTCTCTGGGCGCGCTGGCTGGCACGACAGCCGCGCGTGGCGCGGGTGTTTCTGGCCGGTCACAGCGAAGGTGCACTGGTGGCAACGCTGGCGGCAGGCGGCGTGCCGGCCTCCGGTCTGGTGCTGATCGCCGGCGCCGGCGAGCCGGCAGGCCGGCTCATTCTTCGCCAGATCGCGGAGGCGGGCCTGAGCCCGGGGCTGCGGAATGAGGCGCAACGGATCGTCGGCGCTCTTTGCGGCGGCCGGCCGGCCGGGGCCGTTCCGGCGGACCTCTGGCCGCTGTTTCGCCCGGCGGTGCAGCCTTATCTGATGTCGTGGCTGCCGCTCGATCCCGTGCAGGCACTGGCGGAAACGCTGCTTCCCGTGCTGATCGTCTCCGGCGGGCGCGATCTGCAGATCGATGCGGAACAGGGCCGGCGTCTGGCGGCGGCGCGGCCGGGTATCC
>DAIPYB010000460.1:0-2814 GCA_036782955.1 Pseudoxanthobacter sp.
GGGAGAGAGGACGACAGCATGGCCGCCAGCGCGGCGAAGGCACGGGTACCCCGGCAGGCAACCGTCGAAACCGGCGCGGGACATCGCCCGGCCGGCACGGCGGAACAAGCGGAGCGATCCTCTCTCCGGTTGTCTTGAAGCGGCATGCAGCCGGTTCAGGAGAATGACGATTGCCCCCCAAATCGCACCCTCCCCCGACGTCATGGGGGAAAAGCCGCTCGCCTTCGCCGCAGGATGCCAAGGCCAAAGAGAAGGCCGCCGCTGTGGGCAACCGCCCCAACCGCAAGGGTCGGCGGCCGTGCGATGTCGTCGGCGAATTACGGCGGGCCACGATCGGACCCGGCAGGGAGGACGCAGATTACCCCGCATCGCGCAATGTGATGCGACAGCCCAGTCGAAGACCCCCGAGGTCTGACGCGAAGCGACTTTCACCCAAACCGCAAGTCCGCAAGCTTCCCCTTCCCCTTCCCCTTCCCCTCCCCGGGGCCGCGACCGCGACCGCAGTCGGATATGACCTGCTGCGGGCGGAAGGGGCGCGGGCGGCCCCATATCACCCGACAGGCGGCGGACGGGCGTGCAAAGGCAACCACGAAAATCGGCGCGGGGAGGCCCCTGCCCGGACCGCCGGAACCAGCAGGCGACGGCGATCCGGCAAGCAGAAATGGACGAGAGGCGTCGCCCCCGGGGCAAGACCCGCGCGCCCGCGGCATCGAATCCGCCGCACCGGCGAGCCACCGGGCCCGGCGCGGGTTGCCCCCTGCCTGACCGCGAAGCCGGACGGCCGGGGCTGTTGCGTGCGGACCGGAGAAGAACGTGGCTTAAGCCACGGGGGAGAACCGTGACCGGCCGGCAGCGCCTCGCCGCGGTCCTTGCCCGCCGGATCGTGCGGGCCGCACACGGCTTGCATCGGCCGTCCGTGGCAGAGGCCGGCGGCGGCGGAAGGACACGCGCTCCCCGTCCCCCAACCGCCGACCCGGCCCCGCCACCGGCCGGTACGATCGGGAACGGCGAAAACAGGAGCACCGCCCCTTTTCCGGTGCGCAAGGTCTTTTCGCGCCTTCCGGCAGGCGCGTCGGAGAGAGCCCGGCCGGCTTCCCGGCCGGGCGCGGGTTCGGGTCAGCAGGCGGCGGCACCGGCGGGGGCGGAACAGTGGCGGCCTGGAACCGGCGGCAGGCGTGCGGGGCGCAGGCCCAGCTTGTCCAGAAGCGCGCCGTCGCGGTCGCGGCCGGGGTTGCCGGTGGTCAGCAGCATGTCGCCGGTAAAGATCGAGCCGGCACCGGCGAGGAAGCACAGCGCCTGCAGTTCGTCGCTCATGGCGTGGCGGCCAGCCGAAAGGCGCACCACGCTCGCCGGCATCAGGATGCGCGCCAGCGCCACCAACCGCACGAACGCGATGCCGTCGGCCGGCCGGGCCGTGCCGGCCACCGGGACGCCCGCGATCTCGTTCCACATGTTGAGCGGCACGCTTTCGGGGTGGTGCTCCAGCGTGGCCAGCGTCACCAGCATGGCGATGCGGTCTTCCACCGTCTCGCCCATGCCAACGATGCCGCCGCAGCACACGCGGATGCCGCTGGCGCGCACGGTTTCCAGCGTTTCCAGCCGGTCATCCATGGTGCGGGTTGTGACGATGCCGGGATAGAAGGCGGGCGAGGTATCGATATTGTGGTTGTAGTAGTCGAGCCCCGCCTCCGCCAGCCGCCCGGCCTGCGCCGGCGTTACCATGCCCAGCGTCACGCAGGCCTCCATGCCCAGCGCCTTCACGCCCGCGATCATGGCGCACACGGCATCCATGTCGCGGTCCTTGGGGCTGCGCCATGCGGCGCCCATGCAGAAGCGGGTGGCGCCACCGGCCTTCGCGCGGCGGGCCTCGGCCAGCACGCGTTCCACCGCCATCAGCTTCGTCGCCTTCACGCCGGTTTCCCAGTGCGCGCTCTGCGAGCAGTAGCCGCAATCCTCCGGGCAACCGCCGGTCTTCACGGACAGCAGTGTCGCGGTCTCGATCTCGGCCGGGTCGAAATTGAGGCGATGAATCTGCTGGGCGCGGAACAGGAGGTCCGGGAACGGCAGGTCGTAGAGCGCGCGGGCCTCGTCCTGCGTCCAGTCGGTGCGCACGCGCGTGTCGGGCACGAAGGACCGGGCGGCGGCTGCGGGGTTGTGGGGTGCGTTCATTGCCCGATCCTTCCCAGAAGCCGCGCCGGCACGAGGGCGGTGCCCAGTGCCACCACCGCCACGGCGATGAGATCGCTGCCGATGAAGGGCACGAAGCCGGCCGCCAGCAGGCTGCCCGCCGGCACATAGAACGCCAGCCACGCCAGTCCGGCGGCATAGGTCACGGCGAGGCCGGCGAGCATGGCGAGGATGCGCCCGACCGCGCCGCGCCCGCGCGCCAGCGTGCCGGTGAGCCAGCTCGCGGCAAGAAAGCCGGCGAGATAGCCGCCGGTGGGGCCGGCCATGTAGGCAAGCCCGATGCCGCGCTCCGGGGTGCCGGAAAACACCGGCAGGCCGGCGGCCCCGGCCGCCAGATAGGCAAGGAAGGTGGCCGTGGCCACGCGCGGCCCGGTCGCCACCGCAATGGCCATCACAGCCAGCGTGTGCAGCGTCATCGGCACCGGCCACGACGGCAGGTGCAGCCGGGCGGCCAGCGTGAGCAGGGCGACGCCCGAAACGACGACGGCGGCCCTTCTTGCGGCGCCTCTGGCGGCAGCGCGCAGGCCGGGTGTTGCGAGGGCGGCGGTGTGGCCCATGGCGTTTCTCCAAATTATAGATAATCAGTCACGATATCTATAATGGATCCACATCCACGCCCGAGTCGCA
>DAIPYB010000461.1:0-2798 GCA_036782955.1 Pseudoxanthobacter sp.
ATTCGGCGATCCGCGCGCTGCGGGCTTCGCGGTGCTCATCCTCAATGCCACCGTTCTGGTCGGAGCGGCCGGGCTGGTGACGACGCCGGACCAGCCGTCGGCACTGTTCTGGGGCCTTGCGGTGTGGGCTATGGCGGAGCTCGCCCGCAGCGGCCGGGCAAACTGGTGGCTCGCGGTGGGGCTGTTCGCCGGGCTCGGCCTCTTGTCGAAATATTCCGTGCTGTTTCTCGGTGCCGGCATCGTGGTGTGGGTGCTGGCGTGGCGCCAGAACCGGCGCTGGCTGAAGGCATGGCAGTTCTGGGCGGCCGGTGTCGTGGCGTTGTTGCTGTTCGCGCCGGTCATTTACTGGAATGCCGGCCACGGCTGGGTGTCGTTCATCAAGCAGTTCGGCCGGGCCGAACCGGGGCCGCTGGAGCCGGAGCACATTCCGGAATTCATCGTCGGCGAGATTCTGCTGATCGGCCCTCTTCTCGTGCCCTATGTGCTGATCGGGGCGTTGTTGGTGCTGCGGGGCGGCTGGCGGGGAGACGTACTGCGCGGTCTGCTCGTCGCCACGTCCGTTCCTTTCGTGCTTTACCTGCTGCTGCATGGCCTGCATGCGCGCATTCAGGCCAACTGGCCGGCTCCGCTCTATGCCGCCACGGCGCTGGTGGCCGGCGAGGCAGCGGCACGGGCCACCGGCGCATGGCCGGCGTGCATCGGCGTTCGGTTTGCGCGGCTGTTGTGCTGGCTGCGGCCGTGGGCCATCGGCATCGGGCTCGGGCTGGGCATCGTTGTGATGGTCCATGGTGCCCGCCCCATCGGCGGCATCGTTTCCCCGCTCGATCCCACCGAGCAGCTGCGCGGCTGGCCGGATCTGGTGCGCCAGATCGAGGCAGAGCGCGAAAAGGCGGGTGCCACGTGGATCGCCACCCAGAACTACGCCATGACCGGCGAGCTTTCGTTCTACCTGCCGCAGGTCCCGGTGGTGCAGCTCAATGAGCGGGTCCGTTACGTATCGGCGCCGGAGCCGTCGATGGCCCTGTTGTCGCAACCGGGACTCTTTGTCGGTCTGGAGCGCAACTATTATCCGCAGTACCTTGAGTTCCGGTTTCACGACGTTCGCAAGGTCGGCGTGATCGAACGCAAGGCCGGAGGAACCATGCTCGATCGTTATGTGGTGATGCGGGTAGCCGATCCGATCGCCAATCCGATCCGGATCATTCCGTGGTGGTAGCCTTTCGTCCGAAGCCGGCGGCACGGCAGTGCCGGCGGGCATCGGGAAGCGACATCTGCGGACGATGAGCAGGGTATGGCGGTTCAGTTCGACTTCTTCACAGCACAGACCCTGAATGCCGCCGTGTCGCTGGCGATCGCGCTGGCGATGGTGGTGGTGGCGAGCACCCAGAAGACTTATCCGGGCTTCCGGCGCTGGGCGCTGGGGTCCACGCTCTATGCGCTCGGCAACATGGTCTATATCTGGCGCATGGTGATGCCGGATCCCATCGCCATCCTGCTGGCCAACGTGCTCTATTTCAGTTTCACCCCGCTGGTGAACGACGGCATCCTGTCGTTCTATTCCGTGCGAGGCGCCCGTGCCTGGCGCATCGCCAACGGGGCGGTGTTTGCTTTTTCCGTCGTCGCCCTCACGGTTGCGCTCATGGCGGGCAGCTCGCGTGCCACCTATGTTGTGCTGGGCGCCGGGGTCTGCATGGTCATGGAGCTGATGGGGCTGGTGGTGCTGGTCGGGCAACTGCGCCGGTCCTTCAGCGCGGCGCTCCTGCTGATCGTCATCGTCACGCTCTCGTTCGCCATCATCATGCTGGCGCGCATCGTCATCGTGCTGTTCGTGCCCGATCTGGCGCCGGCGGTGATTTCGGTTCAGGGACTGGCGGTCGTCACCAGCATCGTCACTGTCGGCTGGGTCGCCGCGGCCCACGGACTGTTTGCCATCAACAGCCGCCGCATTACCGATGAACTCATTGCCGCCTCGCACGAATTGTCGCGCAAGGCCCTGACCGATGCCCTGACCGATCTGCCGAACCGGCGCGGTTTTCTGGAGCAGGGGGGCATGCTGGTGGCGCTGGCGGTTCGCGGCGAGCGGCCTATTTCGGTGATGATGATCGATGTCGATCACTTCAAGCGCGTCAACGACACCTATGGCCACCTGATCGGCGACGATGTGCTGCGTGCGGTCGGGCAGGCGATTGCCGGGGCATTGCGGGCGAGTGATCTGGCGGGGCGAATGGGCGGGGAGGAATTCGGCGTCGTCATGCCGGATACCGACCTCGACCACGCCGAGACCGTTGCCGAGCGGGTGCGGGCTGCCGTTGCCGGCGTGGTCGTGGGCACGGTAACCGGCATTTCCGCCTCCATCGGCGTTGCGACGCGCGAGGCGATGGAAACGGATATCGCTCAGGTGCTGCGGCGCGCCGACGATGCCGTCTATCGCGCCAAGCGCGGCGGCCGCAACCGCTCCGTTGCCGCCCTGATGAACTGACTTCGCGCCTGCCGCCCGCGCGGGCTGCACACTCAGTCACAAAAAGAGCCCGCCGGCAGGGAAGCTGCCGGCGGGCTCTTTTTTAGTCCGTTTGGGAACCCGGACCGGGGCGGTGGAGCCGCCCCGGTCCGGACCCCAAGGGGGAAGGCGGATCAGAAGTCCATGCCGCCCATGCCACCCATGCCGCCGCCCGGCATGGCCGGGGCAGCCGCCGGCTTCGGCAGCTCAGCGATCAGGGCTTCGGTGGTGATGAGCAGAGCGGAAACCGAAGCGGCGTCCTGCAGGGCGGTGCGCACGACCTTCGTCGGGTCGATGATGC
>DAIPYB010000462.1:0-2791 GCA_036782955.1 Pseudoxanthobacter sp.
TCGGCAAAGGTGGTGCCGCCGGTCTGCGGGGCGTGGATCGAGAAGATCGGGCGATTGAGGGGCATCGGAACTGTCACGAACCAGATGGATTGAGAATCAATCGGCCGGGGACGGAGGCCCGTTTACCGGCTGGAAAGCCTAGTGTGGCGCCAGAGGGTGAATGCCCGGTTTCCAAACCGGGCGACAGGCGCGCTTTCCCTTCAACCCTTCAGGTCCGGCATTGCCGTGCCGGGATGCTGCGCGAAGGGACCGCCGGCGTTGATTTCCGCGCATGCCGCCTCGATGGCCGGACTTTCCTGCGCCAGAAAATCGGCCACCGCCTCGCGCAGGCCCCGGTGGGCGATGAAATGGGCGGAGCGGGTGAGGACGGCGCGATAGCCGCGGGCCGATTTGTGCTCGCCCTGCGCGCCCGCCTCCACGCGGCCGAGGCCGTGGGCGAGCGCGAATTCCACCGCCTGATGGTAGCAGACCTCGAAATGCAGGAAGGGCCGGTCCTCGATTGCGCCCCAGTAGCGGCCGAAGAGCGTGTCCGAACCGATGAAGTTGAGGGCACCGGCGATGGGGCGGCCGCCATCCAGCGCCAGCACCAGAAGAATGCGATCCGCCATGCGCTCGCCGACCAGCGAGAAGAAGCGGCGGTTCAGGTAGGGCGTGCCCCACTTGCGGCTGCCGGTATCGCGATAAAAGGCATAGAAGGCATCCCAGTCGGCTTCGGTAATGTCGCGCCCGGTGCGCCAGACGATCCGCAGATCGCCGGCAAGGGCCTCGCGGCGTTCGCGCCGGATCTGCTTGCGCTTGCGGGACGCGAGCGCGCCGAGGAAACCTTCGAAGCCGTCGTAGCCTTCGTCGTGCCAGTGGTACTGGATGTCGAGCCGGGTGAGGAATCCCGCTGCGGCGAGGGCGGCGATGTCGTCGTCTTCGGCGAAAGTGACATGGGCGGAGGAGGCGCCGAGCGCGGCGGTCGCCTGCGGCAGCATGGCCGCCAGCGCCCGGCGGGCGGCATCGCCGTTTGCGCCGACAAGCAGCCTCGGCCCGGTGGCCGGGGTGAACGGCACGGCAATCTGCAGCTTGGGATAATAGGCTCCGCCCGCCCGCTCGAAGGCCTCCGCCCAAGACCAGTCGAACACATATTCCCCGCGCGAATGGGCTTTCATGTAGCCCGGCACGGCACCCAGCAACTGGCCGTCCGCTCCGTCGACCAGCAAATGGTGCGGTGCCCATCCGGTGCGCGGCGAAACCGAGCCGGAAGCTTCCAGCGCATCCAGAAAGGCGTGGCTGACAAAGGGGTTGAACGGGCGGGGCGGCGCGCCTTCCGCCGTCAGCCGGCCGCCGGGGTGCAGCGTCCAGCCCGGATTGGCCAAGGCATCCCACACCGCCGGCGCGATGGCCGACAGCGAGCGGGCAAGGCGGATGGGATGGCCGTCGCCGTCGCTGGCATCTGGCATTTTCTGAAAGACCTCGGGCTGAAGACCTTGTGCTCAGAATGCTGGGGCTCAGGATGCCGGTGCGCAAGATCTGGGGCGCAAGATCTCGGGCTCAAGACCGTGGGTGGAAACCGTGGACGCAAACCGGGCCGTGTCGGAACCGGAGCGGAGGCGGGCCGGTCCTTGTCCGGCGCAGCTTGCACCGCGTGGCCCCGGTCGCCAAGGGGGCTTTCCGACTTAGCAGGGCTTGCCCGCGTGGAGGCTTGCCGGGCCAGGCGGCAGCCGAACGGGCGGCCGGCAGAATGGAAGCGGTTGCATGTTCGGCGTGAAAGAGATAAAGATATCTTTATATCGCGCTCCCATCTCGGAAGGTGGGCGCGGCCTTTCCCCGAACCGCCCAGACAGCCCGAGCCGGACTGATGCACGAGCCTGACCAACGCGTTGCCCTTGATGCGCTTGTCGCGGCCCTGAAGGCGGCCGGCGAGCCGACGCGGCTGCGCATTCTGGCGCTGCTGGCCGAAGGCGATCTTTCGGTGAAGGACCTGACCACCATTCTGGGCCAGAGCCAGCCGCGCATCTCGCGCCACCTGAAGCTTCTGGTTGAGGCGGAGCTGGTGCATCGTTTTCCCGAGGGTGCGTGGGCTTATTATCGTCTGGCCGACGGCATGCGGCGCGGCGGCTATGCCGCGGGGCTGCTCAACGCGCTCGATGACGAGGACCCGCCGGTTCGCCGCGACCGCGAGCGGCGCGAGGCGGTGCGTCGTGCCCATGCCGAGGCGGCGGCGGCCTACTTTGCCGAGAATGCGGCAAGCTGGAACGACCTGCGCCGGCTCCACGTCAGCGAGGACGCCGTGGAGGCGGCGCTGCGCGAGGTGGTGGGGCCGGGCCGCTTCAACGCCATGCTCGACATCGGCACCGGCACCGGGCGGATGCTGGAGCTTTTCGGCGATCTCTATTCGCAGGCCATCGGCATCGACCAGAGCCAGCCCATGCTGTCGGTCGCCCGCGCCAATCTGGAAGCGGCCGGCGAGGCCACGGGCCGCGACGCGCAGGTGCGCCAGGGCGATGTGCAGGTGCGCCACGGCGACGTGCTGGCCATTACCCTGCCGCCGGGCAGCTTCGATCTGGTGACCATCCATCAGGTGCTGCACTTCCTCGACGATCCGCACCGGGCGGTGAGCGAGGCCGCGCGCATGCTGCGGCCGGGCGGGCGGCTGCTGATCGTCGATTTCGCCCCCCACGGGCTGGAGTTCCTGCGCTCGCACCACGCCCACCGCCGGCTCGGCTTCGACCACGCCACGGTGGAGGGCTGGATTATCGATTCCGGCCTCGAACCCGTCGTCACGCGCGATCTGGCGCCGCTGGAC
>DAIPYB010000463.1:0-2791 GCA_036782955.1 Pseudoxanthobacter sp.
AGGTGGCGATGACCGAGGACGACCTCGACAACGCCCTCTCCACCGCCCGCTCGGAGGCCAAGGCCGCCTTCGGCGACGATGCCGTCTATCTGGAACGTTACCTCGCGAAGCCGCGCCACATCGAGATTCAGGTGTTCGGCGACGGCAAGGGCAATGCAGTGCATCTGGGCGAGCGCGACTGCTCGCTGCAGCGCCGGCACCAGAAGGTGTGGGAGGAGGCCCTTGCCCCCACCATCACGCCCGAGCAGCGTTCCCAGATCGGCGAGCGCGTCGCCCGTGCCATGCGCGAGCTGAAATACGAGGGCGCCGGCACCATCGAGTTCCTGTACGAGAACGGCGAATTCTACTTCATCGAGATGAACACCCGCCTGCAGGTGGAGCATCCGGTGACGGAGATGGTGACCCGCATCGACCTGGTGAACGAACAGATCCGCGTCGCCGCCGGCGAAACCCTCGGGTTCTCGCAGGAGGACGTGCATTTCAGCGGCCATGCCATCGAATGCCGCATCAATGCCGAGAACGCGCGCACCTTCACGCCGTCGCCGGGCCGGATCAGCTATTTCCATCCGCCGGGCGGGCTGGGCGTGCGCGTCGATTCGGGAGTCTATCAGGGCTATGTCATCCAGCCCTATTATGACAGCCTAATCGGCAAGCTGATCGTGCAGGGCCGCACCCGCGAGGAGTGCCTGAGCCGCCTGCGCCGGTGTCTCGACGAATTCGTGGTCGACGGCATCGACACCACCCTGCCGCTGTTCCGCGCGCTGGTGAACGACCCGGATATCGTGTCAGGCAACTACGACATCCACTGGCTTGAAGCCTTCCTGAAGCGCGCGGAAATCGCGGCCTGAGGCAACGGCTTTCGGCACGTGCATTGCACTGCAAAATGCTCCAGAGTTCCGCTCTGGGGCATTTTTGCTTTTTCGGGAGGTTTGCCATGCGTGACGACACCGCCCTGCAGATCACCCCTCAGGTTCTGCTGAAGGCTTATGCGTGCGGAATCTTTCCCATGGCCGAATCGGCCGAGGATCCGAGCCTGTTCTGGGTGGAGCCGGAACATCGCGGCGTGCTGCCGCTCGACAGCTTCCACGTTCCAAGACGCCTGCAGCGCACGGTGCGGCAGGACGTGTTCGAGGTGCGCATCGACAGCGACTTCGACGCCGTGATCGATGGCTGCGCGGCCCCGGCGCCGGGCCGGCGCAAGACATGGATCAGCAGCCGCATCCGCAATCTTTACCGCGACCTCTACGACATCGGGCACTGCCACACGGTGGAATGCTGGCAGGATGACCGCCTGGTCGGCGGCCTCTACGGCGTCCGGCTCGGCCTCGCCTTCTGCGGTGAAAGCATGTTCTCGCGCGAGCGCGATGCCTCGAAGGTCGCGCTGGTGCATCTGGCGGCACGGCTCAAGGCCGGCGGCTTCACGCTGCTCGACACCCAGTTCGTGACCGCGCACCTCTCCGGCTTCGGCGCGGTGGAGATCGGCCGGCGCGACTATCAGGCCCGCCTCGAAGCGGCCCTGACCGACATCGGCGATTTCTTCCGCCTGCCGGCCACGGCGCGCGGCAGCGACGTGCTGTCAGTCCTCGGGCTGTTCTGAGGAATCCGATGCCGGCGCGCTGTCGCCGGCATCGGTGCCGGCCCCGGCCATGTCGGGCCGCGGCAACGGCTCTGGCACCCAGCCGGCCGGGCGGGGAATCAGATCCAGCCCCTCGGTGGTGAAGCGGCTGAGATCGAAGCCTTCCGGCGGCGGCACCTCGGAGGAAAGCCGGCAATCGGTCAGCCAGACATCGTAGATCGGATGGTCAACGGCATTCAGGCCGGGACTGGCGGCGAACATCCACCCGGTGAAGATACGGCGCACCTTGTTGTCGAGCGTGATCTCGTCGACCTCGATGAAGGAATCCGTGCGCGGCGTCTGGTTCGTGGGGCGGGTGTAGCACGCGCGCGGTGTCACGCGCAGCGCACCGAACTGCACGGTCTCGTCGATATAGGCATCGAACGAGATGATGCGACCGGTGATCTTGTCGAGGCCGGAGAACACTGCGACCGGGTTCGAAAGCCGCGTTTCCGGGGCCGGCGGCGTGGAGGAAACGACATCGCCGCGCGGCTTGTCAGCAGCCGGGGCCGTTCCGTCGCCCGCGGGGGCGGGTGCGGCCTGCGCCGAAGGCGGCGCTGCCGGCGGAGTGGCCGTCGCCGGCTGTCTGGGCGCGGCAGGGGCCGGGGCGGCCTTCGGCATCGGCGGCGGATTCGCCGGATCGACCGCACCGCCCAGCGTCAGCTGCGCCATGGCCGGACTGCCGGTCACGACACCGCCCATCACCACAAGGGCAGCGCCCGCCAGCGCAGAAAGGCGGAGCGGACGGTTGCGGCCCGCCCGGTTGCTGCGCTTCGTTTCCACCGCGCCACTCATGCTCTTGAATACCCGGCCCACATGACACCACGGCCAACCTGCGGGTGACTGGCACCCGCGTAAACGCCGCTCATTAACACTGCCTGCCCGTGCGGGCAAAAGCTTCCCGCGCAGCCGGCTCATCGGGCGCCGGGTTCGGCGCCCGGTGTGTCCTTTGAGCCGCCATTTGCCTGCGCCGCGAAGCTGCCATTCCTGCACGACCACGATCGCTCACCCTGCCGCGCCACTCTGCGCGGCCGCTGACCGTAACGCCCACTTTTGCAAGACATTTCGGGCAGCAACGTGACCCGGCGCGATACAGTCCGGCCCTGCCGGCCGATGTTGCCGGCGGCGAGCGCATCAGGGCGCTTGCTATGCGCCATTATTGCCGCCGCCGGCCAC
>DAIPYB010000464.1:0-2785 GCA_036782955.1 Pseudoxanthobacter sp.
GGCGGCGGTCGTTGCGACGCTGCTCGATGGCCGCGCTGAAGCGCACGGGCATGTCGCTGTCCGCCTCGCGGGCGGCTTCGAGTGCGATTGCAGCCACCTGCAGCAGCCGGTCGGCATCGCCGGCATCGGCCGGGCTCATGGCAAACCCGCCGTGGGCGCGCAGCGGCACGGCCTGATCGGCGATGAGATAGGGCGCCTGCAGGGCGACCGCGAGCCGGATGCTGATGGCTTCCAGCGTCACTTCGTTGGCAAGGTTCGGCAGCAGGATGCCGAAATCGTCGCTGCCGGTGCGCGCCACCACCGCATCGCTGGGGGCGGCCTCCGTCAGGACGCGGGCCGCATGGATGAGACGGCTGTCACCGGCGCCCTGGCCGAACAGCTCGTTGACCATGCGGCTTTCGCGCAGGTCGAAAATGACAAGCCCGACCCGGCCACCGCCGCTGGCGGCGGCAATCTTCTCGCCGATCTGCTGCAGCAGGGCCTGGCGATTGGGGAGCTGGGTCAGCAGATCGTGGCTGGCCAGCCAGTTGGCGCGGTCGTGGGCCGCCCGCACGCGCTCCTCGGAGGCGTGGCGCTCGGTGACATCCACCGCCACCCCGTCGATGATCAGCGCCCCCTCGTTCTGCGAGGCTTCGGGATTGAGGGAGGCGATCGACTGCAGCCACACGGTGTTTCCGTCCGGCCGCAGCACGCGATATTCCATTGCCGGCGGCACCTGCCAGTCCTCACCGATCTGGTGGATGGTAGCCATGATGCGGGTGCGGTCTTCCGGGTGCAGCAGCAGGGCCATCGGGTTCGGCGCGGCAGTCAGGGTCTGCGGCGAGAGACCCACGATGTCGGTGCTGCGGGCGCTGATGAAGCTGAACGTGAAGGCGCCATTGGGCTGCAGCCGAGCGCGGAACAGGATGCCGGGTATCTTCTCGGCCAGCGCCTGCAGCAGGGCGCGTGTTTCCGAAAGGCTGTTGGCAAGGCCGCTTCGCTGCTCGTCGCGCAGCATCATGGCGCCGTTGAACAGGGCTACCGGCGCGCTGAAGCTCCACAGTGCCAGTGTCGCCGGCCAGAACATGGCGTCGATATTGCCGCGCAGGACCTCCGAGACATAGCTCGGGACCACCCCCAGCACCGGCAGCAGCAGCGCCATGCCGACGATCGCGCGGAACCGGAGCGGCCGCACGCCTGCCCGGCTGCCGTTCAGCCGCCAGCCGCGCACGAACGCAAGCACCATGCTGCCGGCCCATACCGAGAAGATGGTGGACAGCCCGAGGTCGAGCCGCGGCCCGCCAAGGACGAAACGAGCCGCCAGCGAAATCGCCCCGGCAACGACAGAGGCCACGACGCCCTGAAACGGACCGACCAGCAGCAGCGGCACCGCGCGCAGGTCAAGCCGCGCATCGTTGAGGGTGATGACCGGCACGGTCATGGAGGCAACGGCGATGATGCCGAAGCAGGCGCCGATCAGCAGCGGCGACAGGGCCGGGTGGCTGCGGCGCAATGGCGGTTCGAGGCTGGTGACGAACAGGATGAGCGCCGTCACCACGGCGGCATTGCCCAGAAGGGCCAGAACCAGCCCGGCGATTTCCATGTAGGAACCGGCGACCATCATGATGCGGGTCGCCTTTCGCCCAGCCGCCCCCGCGCGGCAAAAGGCGGCTCGTTTCCTCGGGCACGCGAACAAAAGACGAAATGCAACTGTGCGCCACCCTTCGCTGTCATTGCGCAGGTTGTGACAGGTTGTGCCGCTTCCGTCTTTGTTCTCATCGTCGAATGATCGTTCAATTTCTGCCTTCGGAAAGAAGAAACCCCATGGCCGTTCCTGCCGGGACCGCCATCACCCCAAGCCAGCAGGCCACAGACGCGCTCGTCTATCCTTGCTTAAAATCAATCGGGACAGATTGGCAGCGATCCTTGCGGGAAGAAACATTCCCTCCGCTTTTCAACACGTTAATTCCGGTTATTTTTTAAAACCGGACCGATCATTCCGGGTGGGGAACAACTGACGGATCGGTGTGTTTCTGATTTGTTCCAAAAAATTTCACCCCCCGGATGCGGGATGCATCCGGGGGGTGAAGCGGCCTGTTATTGCGCGTCGTGGCTCAGCTGCAGCCGCTGGTCGCGCCGCAGGTGTCGCACTTCAGGCAGGTGCCGTTGCGCACCATGGTGAAGTTGCCGCACTCGGTGCAGGATTCGCCCACATAGCCCTTGAGGCGGGCCATCGCGGCGCGTTCCGCCACGCTTTCGGCGGCCTTGGGAACCGAGACCGAAAGCTCCACCGCCGTTTCCTCGGCCGTGTCGAGGTTGCGGTGGAACATGGTGGCTGTCGCCGTGGCGGCAGCGGCGCCGCCGGAGGCGCGCAGGGCCGTGACATTGCCGAGGGACGCGCGGGCACCGGGGCCGGCGGAGCCGGCGGGGTCCGCCACGCGGAAACGCTCCGTGTGACCACGCACCAGACCGCGGGACACCACGGCTTCCGCCGAGGAGCGGCCTTCGTTGACGCCGGTGCCCATGGTGGTGGCACCGATCGCCTCCGGCGGAACATGGCTCAGGTCGTTGCGGCCGAGATAGGAAACCGCCAGCTCGCGGAAGATATAGTCGAGGATGGAGGTCGCGTTCTTGATGGCCTCGTTACCCTGCACCATGCCGGCCGGCTCGAAGCGGGTGAAGGTGAAGGCCTCCACGAACTCCTCCAGCGGCACGCCATATTGCAGGCCGAGCGAGACGGAGATGGCGAAATTGTTCATCAGCGAGCGGAAGGCCGCGCCTTCCTTGTGCATGTCGATGAAGATTT
>DAIPYB010000465.1:0-2779 GCA_036782955.1 Pseudoxanthobacter sp.
CCAGCACCACGCCGGCGGCGAGCGCCAGCGCCGCGCCCGGCATGAAGAGGCTCATGATGCCGGCGGTGGAAAGACCCAGCACCAGCACGGTCAATGCCGGTGTGATTGCCTGAAGAAACAGGGTGTCGAGGGCATCCACGTCCGCCGTCAGGCGCGAAACGATGTCGCCGGAGGTCCAGTCGCGCCCGCGGGTGAGGAAGGGGGCGAGCGGAATGAGGGCGCGGAAAACGAAGGTGCGCAGTTCGGCCAGAAGGCCAAGCGTGGCATCGTGGCCGACGACGCGCTCGCCATAGCGCGAGACGATGCGCAGCAACGACAGCCCGCGCACCATGGCGGAGGGGCCGAGAAAGTTGAACGATACGCCTGCCGCCGTCAGCGCCGAGGCGGTGATGAACCAGCCGGAAACCCCGAGCAGGCCCACGCCCGCGGCGAGAGTGACGATTGCCAGCAGCAATGACAGCAGCAACGCCCCGGCCCGGCGGCCGAACGGTTTGCGGAAAGCCAGAAGGGCGCGCATCGTCAGGCTTCCTCGTGCAGCGGCCGCGCGGCGGCGGGTTCGTGAAGGCCGCCGTTCCCGATCCGGATGATGCGTCCCGCGCGTGCGGCGACGGCGGCGGAATGGGTGGCAATGATGAGCGTGCGGCCGTGGCCGAATGCGAGGACCGCATCCAGCACCCTTGCCTCGGTTTCGGCATCGAGGTGGGCGGTCGGCTCGTCGAGCAGGATGATGGAGGGATTGCGCAGGAAGATGCGCGCCAGCGCCACGCGCTGGGCCTCGCCGCCGGAAAGACCGTGGCCGCGCTCGCCGATGCGGGTGGCGAGCCCACCGGAAAGCCGGGCGGCAAAGGGGGCGACCTGCGCCAGACGGGCGGCTTCCGCAACGGCATCGTCGTCGGCCTGCGGGCTGCCGAGGCGGATGTTGTCGGCGATGGTGCCTCGGAACAGGTGTGGCCGCTGGCCGAGAAGCGCGAGTTCGCTGCGAAGGCTCACCTCCGCCATGGTCTCAAGATCGTTGCCGCCGATGCGCACGGTGCCGGAGAAGGCCCGCAGCCGCGCCAGTGCCTCCAGCAGGCTGGATTTGCCGGAGCCGCTTTCGCCCAGCAGCGCCACGGTTTCGCCCGCGCCAATCGAGAGGTCGAGCGGCCCCATCAGGGTGCGACCGCCGTCCGGTGTCCGCAGGCGGAAGGTCTCAAGATCGATGGCCTGCGTGCTCCGCCGCTCCACGGGGATCGCGGGTGAGGTTGCCGCCGTCGGCGCGGCCGGGGCAACGGCCACGTCCGGCAGTGTGCCGAAAGCGGCTGAGATCTCGTTGACGGCTGCCAGCGCGTTGGCGCGATCATGATAATGGGCGGCCAGAACCCGCAGCGGCAGATAGACCTCGGGCGCCATGAGCAGGGCGAACAGCCCGATCTTCAGCGTCAGCGGATCGCCCCAGTGGCCGATGAGATGGAGGAAGGTGAGGCCGATATAGAGGGCCACGCCGGCAACGCCCAGGGCGGCGAAGAACTCCAGCACCGCCGACGACAGGAAGGCGATGCGCATCACTTTCAGGGTGCGCTGGTGCAGATCCTCGCTGGCGGCGCGAACGGTCGCTACCTCCGCGTCCTCCCGTCCGTAGAGCTTCAGGGTGGTGATGCCGCGCACGCGGTCGGCGAAGAAGCCGGAGAGGCGGGCAAAGGCATTGAGATGCTGCCGGCTTGCCGCCTCCGCACCCCAGCCGACCAGCGCCATGAACAGAGGAATGAGCGGAGCGGTAATAAAGAAGAGGCCGCCCGCCACGAGATCGAACGGCATGACGACGACGGCGAAGGCGATGGGCAGAACCGCAGCGGCGATCATGGCCGGCAGGAAACGGGCGAAGAAGCCGTCGACGGCCTCGACCTGCTCCATCAGCACCGCTGCCAGCGCGCCGGAAGGCCGGGCGCGCAGCCACGCCGGGCTTTCGCCCATCAGGCGGGCGTGGAGCCGGCGCCGCAGCGTTTCCTTGATGCGCTCCGCCGCGGCAAGCCCCGCGCCCTCGCCGATACGCCCCAGCACGGCCCGGCCGATGATGAAGGTGGCAAACAGCACGACGCCGGGAACGAGCGCCCCGGCCGGCACCCCGTGGACCACCGCGCTGTCGAGCACGGAGGAAAGCGTCCAGGCCTGCAGCACGACCAGCACGCCGGCGACCAGCGGCGCGGCAATGGCAATGGCGAGAGCCCGGCGGGCTTCGCCCTGAAGCGAGCGCAGCCAGCGCGCCTCCGTCCGACCCGCCTTCGCCGGCAGTCCGGAAGGGGCTGCGGCGGAATCAGTCCCGGCGTCGCCGGGGGCGGGTGCCACGTCGGAAGGCGCTGTCATCGTTTGCCTTGCCCTTGCCTCGCAAAAAGAGCCGTTATGCCGCATCTCTGCCACACCATGGCCGGAGTGCGATGCCGCTGCCGCAGGGGAAGATGGACAGGCTGGCGACGGGTCTTTTTAATTTCAATAACTTAAAGCGTTCTGCCGCAGTGCCGGGGGCGCAATGCGCCGGATTCGATATAGGCAGCGATGTGTGCCGCCGCTGCCCCTCCGCGTCAATCCGCCCAAACTGATGGACTGCGGCACGCTGACCGCCTTGATGCGGATCAAGGTTCAGTGACTTGGCGGGACGTTAGGTCGTGACTGGAGGCCGCGTTCCCGGGCGACGGGAGGGCGGCCGGCTTTCGGCGTGGCGCGCCCCGGCGCCCGTGACCGGGGCGATCAAACCCGATACCAGCGAGGCAAGACCGATGATCGATTTCGCCGTCGTCGATCTTTC
>DAIPYB010000466.1:0-2773 GCA_036782955.1 Pseudoxanthobacter sp.
GATGGCGGACGTTGTTTACGGCGGTCGCCCCCCTCGCGGGGGCGTGGATTGAAACCTGACGGGCCGATCTCCGCCGTGTCGGCCTGCTACGTCGCCCCCCTCGCGGGGGCGCGGATTGAAACTTGCGCAGTCGCTCGGTGGGTTGATCGGGCTGGAGGTCGCCCCCCTCGCGGGGGCGTGGATTAAGACCAGCTCGGTGACGGCTATGTCCGGGTGGGCAGCGTATAGCCCCCTCGCGGGGGCTAAATCGGGTCGTTGACCTCCTCATCGGGGTGCGGGGCCGAAATTGACGCGGCGCTGTCGTGGGGCGCAGGCCACTCCTGATGCCAGCGGAGTTCGTAAACTCAGTCGCAGGCAGAGACATTCTGCAGCGCAGGTGTCGAACTGGCGGCGAGGCGACCTCCGGCATGCCCCTCGGATTCCCGCAGGATGCCGGGTCATCGCGGCGGGGGGTTGTCACCGCCACGACCCGGTCGGCCATCTATCGCCGTCACTTGCCGCGGATGGGGCTGCCCGAGGTCATGCTGATATTGATGTTCGTGTAGCCGCCATTCAGCGACTGTGTCACGGAACCGCCGGGCACGGCGGTGGTGTGGGCCGGCATGTACAGCAGGGCCTGTAACCCGGCCGGGCTGAAACCGTAGCGGCCGCCGCCGTTGACATTTTCCAGAGCCGCATCGTTCAGGCTGCCGTTTTCAATGGTGATGCTCATCGTCGTCATCCTCTCAGCGGGGCCCACGGCCCATCGTTGCGTTGAGAGCAGATTTAGGCCGCTCTGCTGACACCAACCTGACAGCGACATGACCGAGCCGCGACATGGCGCACGGACCTGTGCCGGAAAACGCCGCTTGACAACACGCCGCGAACGCCGCTTACATAAACTGGTCTGCTGGTTCAACCAGTGTATCAGATTCTTCGGAAGCATGGAGCGATGTGCATGGCCGAGGCGCTGAAGAGCGACGCGGTGACGGTTCCCGCCGACGACAGCGCCGGCGCGGAAGCCGTCATTCACGCCGGGGCCCTGTCCGAACTGCGCGGGCTTCGCAGCGGCATCGTCAAGCAGTCCATCAAGACCGTCATCAGCGACAAGATTGCCGGTCTCATCGCATCCGGCATCCTGCAGGTGGGCGATGCGCTGCCCAGCGAACGCGAACTGGCGGCAGCGCTCAATGTCAGCCGCGAGGCGGTACGCGGGGCCATCCAGATTCTGGCGACGCAGGGGGTTCTGGAGGTCTCGCACGGTGCGCGCACACGAGTTTTGCGGGCCGATGTCGGCCCCGTCACCATCGGCTTCGCCATGGCACGGGCGGTCGATGCCTACGACCTCGATTCCGTGCATTCGGCCCGCCTGCTGATCGAGCGGCAGGTGGTGGCCGAGGCGGCTCTCGTTATCGCCGACGATACGCTCGATGTACTGCAACGCCTGCTGGCGGCCCAGAATCAGGCGCTGGACGACCCGGTGCGCTTCCTTATTTCCGACCGGGAGTTTCACACCACCATCTATCGTGCCTCGCCGAACCGGCTGCTCGCCGATTTCTCGACCGACCTCTATGGCTACATGATGGAATATCGTCGGCGCGTGGTGGCGCAGCCCGGCGCCATCGCCACCAGCTACGCCGACCATGTCGCAATCGTGGAGGCTCTGCACACCCGCGATCCGGACCGCGCCGTGGAGGCTTTTTCCGCCCACACCGGGCGTATTTACAGCACCACTCAGTCGATCCTGAACCAGACCGGAGTGCGCTGACGACCAGCCCCGCCGGCCCCCGGAGGCACCGGCGCGACAAGACGCATGAAACGCACGCTCTGAACGGTCTGTTCCGGCCGAACGCTTTCGTGTGTCCAGAAACTGCCTTTTCGGAAGAAGGAAAACTTCTCCGATGAGGACTGCGCAGCCGGAAAACCGGCGCGTTAAAACATAAATATTGGGAGGAATACATGGAACGCAAGATTGTTCTGGAACGCAGGACTTTCCTGAAACTTGCAGCTGGCACGGCCATCGTTGCCGGCGCGGGCGCGGCGGGCTTCGGGCCGGCCTTCGCGGCGGAAAAGACCATCGTCTATCTCACCCCCGGCCTCGACCTGCCGTTCTGGCGCTTCCTGTCGAAGGGCGTGGAGGCTGCCGCCAAGAAGGGCGGCTACGGCTTCCAGGTTCTGGATTCGCACAACAGCGGCCAGACACAACTCCAGAACGCACAGGATGCCATCGCCCGCGGCGTCGCCGGCATCGTGCTGTCGCCGACGGATTCCTCCACCGCCCCCAGCGTGCTGACGCTGGCCAAGCGCGCCGGCATTCCGGTGGTCATTGCCGATATCGGCACCAATAACGGCGACTATGTCTCCTTCATCAGCTCCGACAACTATCGCGGCGCCTACGATGTCGGCGAGGCTCTGGCTGCGGCGCTGAAGAAAAAGGGCTGGGAAGACGGCTCCGTCGGCATCATCGCCATCTCTCAGGCCCGCAAGAACGGACAGGCCCGCACCAAGGGCTTCCTTGCCGGCCTCAAGGACGGCGGCTTCAAGGGCAAGGAAGCCGGCCTGCAGCAGATGCAGAGCTATACCGCCGACGAGACCTTCAAGTTCACGCAGGACATGCTGACGGCCAATCCCGGCCTCAGGGCACTGTTCGTGCAGACCGACCAGCCGGCCATCGGCGCACTGCGGGCCATAAAGTCGGCGCGGCGCAACGGCGAGGTTCTGGTGGCCGCCTTCGACGGTCTGCCGGAGTTCGTGGACCTGCTGAAATCGGGCGAACTCGTCGTCTCCGGCATGC
>DAIPYB010000467.1:0-2766 GCA_036782955.1 Pseudoxanthobacter sp.
TATCTCCAACACTTATTCGCAGCAATTCGTTTATGGTAACAAGACTTACTACGGAAGCCGCCACCGATGCCGCATTCGTGGAAGAGCTTGCCGCCAAGGGCATGGACATCGCCCGCATCAACTGCGCCCACGACAACGCCGAAGCGTGGTCGGCCATGGCCGCCAACGTGCGCGCGGCCGCAAAGGCCCGGGGCCGCTCCATCGCCGTCCTGATGGATATCGCCGGCCCGAAGATCCGCACCGAGGCGGTGGAACTGCCGAAGAAGGAAAAGCTGAAGCCCGGCGACCGGCTGCGCCTCGTCGCGGCCGGGGCACCGCGCACCTGCGACAAGGCGCGTTTCTCCGCCTGCGTCTCCCTGCCGGAGATGGTGACACGCCTGCGGCCGGGCGACCGCGTGCGCTATGACGACGGCAAGCTGGAGGGCCTCGTGGAAAGTGCCAGCGGCGGCGAGGCGGTGGTGATCGTCACCGCCGCCAAGGCCGGCGGCACCAAGCTGAAGCCGGAAAAGGGCCTGAACCTGCCCGACACCGCGCTCGGCCTCTCCCCGCTCACCGCCAAGGACGAAAGCGACCTCGCGTCGGTGATCGCGCTGGCGGATATCATCGGTTATTCGTTCGTCAGTCAGGCCGACGACATCGACCTGCTGGATGCCGCGCTTGCCCGCCACGGCGTGCGCGACCGCCCGCTCGGCCTCGTCGCCAAGATCGAGCGGCCCGAAGCGGTCACCAACCTGCCCGCCCTCATGGCGCGCGCCAGCGGCAACCGCCCCTTCGGCGTGATGATCGCGCGCGGCGACCTCGCCGCCGAGATCGGCTTCGAGCGTCTGGCCGAGATGCAGGAGGAAATCCTGTGGCTGTGCGAGGCCGCCTCGGTGCCGGCGATCTGGGCGACGCAGGTGCTGGAGGATCTGGTGAAGGACGGCGTACCCAGCCGGGGCGAAATGACCGATGCCGCCATGGCCAGCCGCGCCGAATGCGTGATGCTCAACAAGGGCCCGGCGGTTGCCACCGCCGTCGGCCTGCTCGATCATCTGCTGGCGCGCATGGACCAGCACGCTTTCAAGAAGACGGCCCAGCTCCGCGCCCTGCGAAGCTGGTAGGCTGCCCGGCGCGGGCAACACGGCTGCGCCGGCAGCAAGAACCCTGCTACGCCGGGGGCCGGCGCGCGTCGTATTGCGATTGCGCTACCCTCACCTGCTCCCAGTTCTCCTTGGCCCAGTCCACAAGCCCCTGCGTCGGCCGCAGCAGGCTCTTGCCGAGGCTTGTCATCTCGTATTCGACCCGCGGCGGCACCTCGGGAAACACCTCCCGGATCACCATTCCGTCACGCTCGAGGTTCTTCAGGGTCGAGGACAGCAGCCGCTGCGAGATGCCCGGAACCGCCCGCTCCAGTTCGGAAAACCGGGCGCGGCCGCCCAGCAGGTCGAGCGACAGCACAACGAAGATGGTCCACTTGTCGCCGATCTTCGTCAGCAGCTCCCGAACCGCCATGGGGTCGGAACTCCGGCAGATCGCGGCGGGATCCAGCTGTCGGGTCCGGGTCGGTCCGGCCATGGCTTACCTCGGCGTAAGTGACTGATCTCAAAGTGCCTTCTTATGAAAGGCCAGCAACCGATTTATATGTAGCTCTCATTCGGCAAGCAACATCGCGAACCGCAGGAGAGCCACATGCCAGACCCGGATTATTCCGCCTACCGGCCCGCCGCGCCTTATTTCGATCTCGTCCGCCGTGCGCTCGGCGACCTCGTCGAGGGCGCGCATTTCTTCGATGCCGTCACCGAGGACACCGTTTACGAAGTGCGCTACGAGGTGACCGGCTGGCCGCGCATCATCACGGGGCGGACGGATCTGATGGCCGCATTCAGGGGCTACGGGAGCGCCGTCGCGCTGCGATCCGCCGACAATCCGGTCATTCACCGGGCAGAAAGCGGCACCGTGGTCGTCATCGAGTACGAAGTCCACGGCACCATCCTTGCGACCGGCGTTCAATATGACAACCGGTTCTGCTCGGTCATCCGGCTCGCAAACCGCAAGATCGCTCACTGGCGCGATTACATGGATTCGCTTGCCGCATGGAACACTCTGACGGCGCCGGCGCGGGGCTGATGCCATGAAACGGATTCTGACGGTTGAAGTCAGCCCGAGGGGCAAGGCATCGGCAAGCCGGGCTGTGACTGAGGCCGTCGTTGCGCGGCTGGAAGCCCTCTATCCGACGGCGACGCTGGTACGCCGCGATCTGGCGGCCGAACACCTGCCGCATCTGGACCAGACCACCCTCGACGCCATCACGACGACCGGCCCCGCCGCGGCAGACCGGCTGAAAGACACCGCCCGCCTGTCGGACCGCCTGACCGGCGAACTTCTGGCTGCCGATCTCGTGGTGATCGCGACGCCGATGTGGAACTTCGGCATTCCCGCCGCGCTCAAGGCATGGATCGACCTCGTGCTACGGCCGGGCCGGACATTTCAATACGCCGATGGCGGTGTTCTCGGTCTGGCCCGGAACAAGAAGGCGATCGTGATCCTTGCCTCCGGCGGCGTCTTCACGGAAGGGCCATGGAGCACATGGGACTTCGCCGCGCCCTATCTGCGCCAGATCCTCGGCTTCATCGGCATAGCGGATGTGCAGCTTGTCCGCGTCGAAGGCCTGAACATTCCCGCACTGGCGCCCGATGCCGTGGCAAGGGCGAAGGAAGCCGTTGCAAGGCTCGCTCTTTAGCAAGGCTCGCGCTGCAGGAGCCCTTCGCCGGGGCGTGCTGGGAGATC
>DAIPYB010000468.1:0-2748 GCA_036782955.1 Pseudoxanthobacter sp.
GGAGGCGGCCATTCTGGAGGCTGTTACCAGCGGCGCGGGCGATGTCGCCGCGGTCGTCGGGCGGGTTTACCGCGGGCTCGATCCGCGTCTGGTGCCGGCAGCCGGTCTTTCTGTCACCGCGCATCTTTACGCGCTGGAAGAGCGCGGCGCGGTTGCCCTTGGACCCGACGGGACGATCAGGCTGGCGGCCTGAAAGCCGGCGGCCGGGAGCGGGCCGCCGGGCAGGGACATCGCAGCCGGGGTGCCTTTCAGGCGATGCGGACCACGACGCGGCCACGCACCTTGCCCTCCAGCAGCGAACCCGCCGTGGCGATCACATCCTCAAGGCCGATTTCGTGGGTGATGAGGTCCAGCAGCGCCGGATCGAGATCGCGGGCGAGACGCTGCCATGCGGCGATCCGGTCCGCCTGAGGACGGTAGACGCTGTCGATGCCGGCAAGGGTGACGCCGCGCAGGATGAAGGGCGCAACGGTTGCCGGAAAATCCATGCCCTGCGCCAGTCCGCAGGCCGCCACCACGCCGCCGTAGCGCATCGCGGCGCAGACATTGGCAAGGGTGTGGCTGCCTACGGTATCGATGGCGCCTGCCCAGCGTTCCTTGGCCAGCGGCCGGCCGGGACCGGAGAGTTCGGCCCGATCGATAATGCTGGCCGCGCCGAGGCGGGTGAGGAAGTCCGCCTCCTGCGGCCGGCCCGTCGAGGCGGCGACGCGGTAGCCGAGCTTCGCCAGCACGGCAATCGCCACGGTGCCGACGCCGCCGTTGGCGCCCGTCACCAGAACCTCGCCATCGCCCGGCTGTACGCCGTGCTTCTCCAGTGCCTCCACGCACAGCATGGCGGTGTAGCCGGCGGTGCCGATCGCCATCGCCTGCCGGGTGGTGAAGGCGGCCGGCAGCGCAATGAGCCAGCCGGCCGGAACGCGCGCCCGCGTCGCAAGCCCGCCCCAGTGTTTCTCACCCACGCCCCAGCCGTTCAGCACCACCTTGTCGCCGGGTCGGAAGGCGGGGTTTTCGCTGTGCGATACAGTGCCGGAAAAATCGACTCCGGGCACCATGGGATAGCTGCGCACGATGGGGCTGCGGCCGGTGATGGCCAGCCCGTCCTTGTAGTTCAGCGTGGACCATTCGACATCCACCGTCACGTCGCCTGCCGGCAGCGCGGAGTCCTCAAGGTCGGCCAGACGCACTGTCTGCCCATCGGCGTTTTTTTCGATCAGGATGCCCCGGATCATGGCTGTGTTTGCTCCCTTGAGTCTGTCTTCGCTTTCAGGCGCGCCTCATTCGAAGGCCGGGCCGCGCACGGTGTAGGGCTTGGTCTCGCGCCACTGGTGCATCAACGCCTCAAGCTCCGGGTCGCTTTCGGCCGGAAGCTGGATGCGCGGGGTGACCAGAAGGTCGCCATGCCCGCCAGTCTTCACCGGCAGTCCCTTGCCGCGCAGCCGCAGGGTGCGGCCGGCGCTGGTGCCGGGTTTCAGGTTCAGGTCGACCGCGCCGGAAAGCGTCGGCACGCGCACCTTGCCGCCCAGCACCGCCTCATCGAGCGTGACCGGCAGGTCGATATGGATATCGCTGCCTTCCACGCGGAACAGCGGATGCGGCGCGAAGGCCACCACCACCCATGCATCGCCCGGCGGGCCGCCATAGGGGCTGGGGTTGCCCTGTCCCTTCAGGCGAATCTTCTCGCCCGGCTGCACGCCCGCCGGCAGGGAAATATCCAGCGTCTTGCCGGTTGGCAGCGTGACGCGGGCCTTGCGGCCGGCAACGAGATCCTCCAGCGAAATCGAGGCGGTGACCGTCAGATCCTCGCCCGCCGGCGGCGCATCGCCGGCGCCGTGCGCCTCCGCGCCCCGCCCGCGACCGGCGCGCGCGGCGCCGCCCAGCATGTCGCTCAGGATCGAATCGAGATCGAGGTCTTCACGTCCCCGGGCCGAGGAGCGGAAACCGGACGAGCGAAAGCCGCCGCCGGCCGTGCGCGGGTCGAAGCCGAATCCTTCAAACCCGCCGAAGCCCTGTCCGCCGAAACCCTGTGCCTTCGGCTTACCCTCGGCGTCGATCTCGCCGCGGTCGAACTGGCCGCGTTTTTCCTTGTCGCCCAGAATCTCATAGGCCGCGCTGGCCTCGGAGAACCGTTCCTGCGCCTTGGGGTCATCCTTGTTGCGATCCGGGTGAAGGCGTTTGGCGAGCTTGCGATAAGCGGACTTGATCTCAGTCTCGCTCGCACCCTTGGCCACACCCAGAACCTGATACGGATCCCGCATAAAACACCCCCGCACCGGCGGCATCCGGGCCTGTTGGTCAGCACCCCTGCCGCCTGCTGCTGCACCGCGCTTCCCGGCTTTGCGGGGCGGGTGCGGTTCAATCTCTCAAGCCCTTGCGATGCCGCGCACAACGCTCCGCCACGGCAACACGGCCCATCTTCCGGTTTGTCGCGCCGCGGCGGCGCGGATGCAAGGCCGAAGCCCGGCCTTCGCGGCCCCGTGCAAGTGTCTGCGTGGCACGACAACACCGTCTGCGCCGCCACCCCTACAGATGCACGGCACAGACCTGTCACGGATATAGGATTGCTAGGAATAAATACCAGACCTCGGCGGCACACTTTTGCGACGGGTCATTCCGTCACGGGGGCGGTGCGACCGGTGTCCGACAGCGGGGCGAGGCCGGCAACCATCCAGTTGCCATCGCTCTGGCGGCAGGCGATGCCGTGCATCGCACGCACGCCGTCCACGGCGTTGACGGTGGTGTCGAACGTGC